>NZ_BAAGIE010000002.1:0-200333 GCF_054658275.1 Sessilibacter sp. MAH3
AATCACTTACCGTTCTTGAAATTGGCGACACATCCTTGTGTCGCGAGAAACTCTAGGTTAATCAGAGTTTCCTTAAAAATAAATTTTACCGAAAGCCAATTCTCTTCGTGTTCGATAAACGCCAAAATATCGTTAGTTTCAAGGATTTAATTTGGTGTGGTGTAGGAATTCGTTATAATTTCTACGCACCTTTTAAAGATTCTTCCTTGCTTCTATTTGCACAATTTTTTTCAGTACAAGAAAGTACAATACGCTATAGAGGAATCGCACATTAGGCATGAAATTCTTTTATTGAAAAATCTAAAAAATTTCTTACTTTAGGCGTCATGTTTTTATGACGATAATAGATCATCGACAACTGACGCTCCCCTAGATGCCAATCGGGTAAAATACGAACAAGGGCACCGGATTCAAGATCGTTTTTCAGCAGCATTTCTGGTTGAATAATAATACCTAAACCTGATTTAGCTGCACTTAGTAACGCATATCCACTATTCATAGAAATCATGCTAAGGGGTTTTACTTCTACCAATCGATCATGATTAAAAAATGTAAGTAATGTATCTGTCGTTTTCGTAAAACCAATCAATTCGTGCTCTACTAATTCAGTGGGTTCATGTGGCATTCCGCGTTGAGTTACATATTCAGCAGAAGCACATACAACCATTTTGTACGGCATTAACATTCTCTGAATAATTCGACTATCAGGAATTAATCCAACTCGAAACGCCACGTCAATTCCGTTTTCAACAATGTCCAAATTCTGATCCGTTAAAATCAACTCAATTTTAACCAGCGGTGACGATTGCCTGAATTTTTTTAGCGTCGGTACTAACAAACTAACACCAAAGGTGACAGGTGCAGTAACTCTCAGTAAACCTTGCGCTTCTGACGAATGAGCTTCTGCTTCTAAATCGGCAAGAGCAACACGTTCAAGAATATCTCTGCACTGTTCAAAGTAGGTTTTTCCAAAGTCAGTTAAGCTCTGCCGCCGGGTGGTTCTATTCAACAAGCGAGTACCAAGGCGAGCCTCTAGAGACGCTATATGCTGTCCAATCATTGCCGGTGTTAACTTAAGCTCCGACGCAGCAGAACTCATAGAGCCAACATTTACCGTAGTCACGAAGGATTTCATAGCTTGGAAAAGATCCATTTGATAGCCATACTTTAAAGTGATTAAAATTTTAGTCTAATTATAAACTCAAAAAGATTAATTATCATAAATGCTCTCTAAACGTTTAAAACCGAGGGTATTATGATCAATTCACGATTTCGCAATAAAAATATTCTTATCACCGGGGCAGGCTCTGGTATGGGTAAAGCTACAGCGCTCAGATTAGCAGCTGAAGGTGCACAACTCGCTTTACTAGGTAGGCAGCAAGAGCCTCTAGAACAAGTTGCTATTGAAGTGCAAGCCTTCGGCACAAAAGCCTCTGTCTTAAGCTGTGATATTAGTAGTCACGAATCGCTCACCCATTCAATGAAAAAAATACAGAATAATTTTGGTCATCTTGACGGAGTTTTTGCCAACGCTGGAATTCTTGGGGAGTTTACACCGACACTAAATGCTTCCTTTACGCAACTGGATCAACTCATAAGCACCAACTTAAAAGGAACACTCGCTACGATACAACAGGCGATACCAATGATGAGCACAGGCTCTATAGTCGTAAATGCATCATGGACAGCATCTGCCGTGATGCCTGGAACTGGAGCTTATGCAGCAACGAAAGGTGCCCTATTAAGCTTGATAAAGGTGCTTGCAATAGAGCAAGGCCCCAGTAATATTCGAATAAATTCAATCAGTCCTGGTATTATTTTAACGCCAATGGCTGAAGAAGTGCTCGACCCAGAATTATCCAGTAAATTAGCAAACCAATCCGCCCTGAAGCGAAACGGAACACCAGAAGATATTTGTGGAACCGTTGCATGGTTATTGTCAGATGACGCAGCGTTTGTTACGGGCCAAGACATTATAATTGATGGTGGTTTTACCATTGGTGGCGTAAGGCTTTAGCTCAAGTTTTTATTTTCTAAACAATGACTCAAGCCTTAATTTTATTAAGGCTTATCTGGTAGCCACAAGAGGTACGCAAGTTTGTGACAAAGAAACCTTAGACGACTCTAACGATCAGATTTTTTTGTAAAAATACATCGATAATCCTAAATTTACGCCAAATACTTTTCGCGTAATATCATCAATTCATTTTTATAATAATCGTACAGTCCGTCAATTGCATGCGAACCCAATCGAAAGAAGTCTTCTGGGCTTACACTGGGTTTGTGTATGTTTATGTTTTCTTCGATGCATAATAAAAAGCGATTTATATGATCTTGCAATCCTTCGTGATCCGATATGTGAACCCATAATTGATCGCTATTGCCTTCTATTTCTTTTACCAGAGACGTTAATTTAGCTCGCTCTATTGGTTCACTATAACCAGCTGCTGCGATACCTGTTCCCAATGCACGAGCTTGGCCTAATAATTCAGCAGTTGTTAAAAGCTCCTGCCATAAATAGGTAATTGATGCTCCAGAATCTACCGAGCGTAACTGAGTAAGTTTATAAATTGAAACCGTATCCGATATTATCAGTAAAATCATTTTGGCGAGCGAATTATGCTGCGCCAAAATATTTCCACCATTAGTTTCATATTGTTGCGCGCTGATTTTTGCCCACTGCTCGGTAATTCTGACCCACCGTTCGCTGGAGATCAGCAATGAACGGCTTTTCTCGAGCGATCCGATGTCTTCACTGATTCTGTGTTTAAGTTCGGCAATTTCGGGAGTTAGGGCGATCACACCTTTTGATGCTCCAAAGCTCAAACCTCGATGACGTTGTACATGAGCTAACATACTTTGAAGCATCTGCAAAATAGACAGGCCAACTTGTTGAGACGATTTGTCCTGTTTTCGCTGAATAATAAACCACAATCCAGTCAAGGAAACGACTAATGAAAAAAATATTGCTACAAATATGATTATTTGCTGAGTCATGTGGTTTTACACAATTTAATCTAAGTTTAATTAGATCCGCAATCCCGTTATCTAATCGTCTTTAAATACAAGGGCTTTTAAGTTTTCAATACCAACGTTCATCACAGGTTTGTTATCCACAACGTTTGATAAGGCTGAACTTGAATTTGTTCCTCAATAGAATGAAATACCTGATTACTGATTAAATCTTTCCACTCATCGGTACCAATTAAGTTAATGTCAGACAGTGATAAGGTCATTACCTCATCGCTTATATTACTGATACAAAATATGCTTTGTCGTCTATCTATGCTCTGGCGCCAAAAGCCGAATAATTGTTCACCAAAATGCAACGTAAACTGGGTTGCATTCGGATGAAACGCGGGCTGTTTTCCTCGCAACTGAATTAATGCTTTAAGCCGTTGGAAAATCTGCGCATGTTGCGACCACTCATTGCTCAGATGATCTACCAATGCATCGTAGTCCCATTGGTGACGGTTGATTGAACGATTATGATTAGTGTGTTTGAGCTTCTCGTAATCATTGCCTGTACCCAGCAGACTGTGTATGTATATTCCTGGTATACCTTCAAGAGAAAGCATAATGGCATGTGCGCACACAAAGCGATCGATTCCCCATTTATCGGGACCCTTGGTGGTACCTTGTAACGCATCAATCAACGCAATATTTATTTCGTAAGCTTTGTGAACCGAGCCATTAACCGAGCGCCAAGAAACTCGCCCCCCAAAGGTCTGCATAGTATTTATTAAGGTATTTAATTCCTCATCCTTGAGTAGACCTTCGGCAGGCCTAAGACCAATTCCGTCGTGAGAGGCGATAAAATTAAAATACGCCGTACCATTTTGCGCCGGCGGCATGCTCATCATCCACTGTTTTAAATATTTACAATTGCCAGTAATCAGAGTGTTTACCAGTAACGGAGGTAAAGAAAAATTATAAATACAGTGCGCTTCGTTGGCATTACCAAAATACGTTAAATTTTCTCGATTAGGGATATTAGTCTCGGTGATAATAACCGCATGTTCGCAAGAGTGCTCAATTAAAGTTCTGAATAAACGAATTACTTCATGAGTTTCTTCTAAATTAATGCAACTTGTACCTAATTTTTTCCACAAAAAAGCGACGGCATCTAAACGAAAAATTCGCACACCATAATCTAGGTACAAACGCACAATCGAAACAAACTCTTTTAATACCTGTATATTTTCAAAGTTTAAATCAACTTGATCATGGCTGAAGGTACACCATACATGTTTGATGCCTTCATTTGTTTGAGTTTCACGAAGTAGTGGGCTAGTTCTGGGCCGCACAATGCCTTCTATATCTTCTTTGGGATCTACTTCAATAAAATAGTCTTTGCCTGGGTCTCTACCCAGTTTAAAATTTTCGAACCACAGGCTACGACTGGAGCAATGATTAATTACCAAATCGGCCATTACCTTGAAATGTTCGACAATGTTCTCAATGTCAGTCCAGTCACCCAAACTCTCATTCACCGTTGAAAAGTCGATTACAGCGAAACCGTCGTCGGATGAATACGGGAAAAAAGGCAAAATATGAACGCTTGATAAAAAATCTTGGCAATATTTTAGCAAGAACTCATTGAGCGTATTTAACGGACGTTCACCTTCTCGTTTAAGACTGTCTCCATAGGTAATTAAAATCGTATCTTTTTGGCTCCAGTGATTGGTATGGGCCACAGGGTCGCAACACGATTGATCCAATCGCATAATCTTAAGAAGAGCGTCGGCGAGAGCCTCGTAACTTAAATCGATCTCAACCTGCGAATAGATAAATTCGAGGTGGCGGATGACTTTTTGTCGCAAATGGTTTTCTACGTCACTCATAAACGAAATCAGCTCCTTTGACAGCTGTTACTGCAACTGTGCGCGCAAACTCAACGAAGGTTTGTTATCGATATACCTCAAAACGGCACATTCGACAAGCACAGAAATTGGAAATAACCATGCATGGTGTATTTCCGATGAAAAGACAGGATATAACCCTGCACCCAGTTATGATAAACGTGTAGGAAACTCTGATTAACCGATAGTTTCTCGCGACACGAGAATGTGTCGCCAAATGCAAGAACTGTAAGTAATTGAAATTTTCGAATCTACTTGAGTTTACAAAAAATCGGTATTATTCAGGCTTTTCTAAAAGAAAATCTTAACCAAAAAATTCTCGATGATCTTCTTCTACGGCATCTTGAATGCGCTCAAAAATTTCCGGCATAGCGCTAACCACTCGGTTCCAGCTCGGTATAAACGGTGTTGCATAGGTATTTTCTAAAAACACTTGACCGGCCTCAATAATATTTTTAGAAAACATCTCCACCGATTTTTCTTCTTCGTGCAAATCATGCTGTAATCCGTTCATAATTGCATCATTGTGGTAGGTTTCAACAAAATCTAAAGCAATTCTGTAATACGTCGCTTTAATGGAACGGAATGTTTCTGGTGTGAACACAATACCTTGAGTTGCCAGTTTTCTAAATAACGCTTTGGCGATATCAATAGACATACGAGACAGACCATTGGTCTTATCGTTAAGTGATAGATCTTGATGTTTGTGATCGTAGTTGTCGGCTATATCCACTTGGCACAGGCGGTTGTTTGCATAGTTGCGATGCATTTCAGAGAGCACACCTATTTCAAGTCCCCAGTCACTGGGAATACGCAAGTCTGTAAGTACATCGCGACGAAATGAGAACTCACCTGCCAAGGAATATCGATAACTGTCCATATATTCAAGATATTCCATTGGCCCAATGACTTTCTTTAACGCTCTTAATAACGGCGTTACCAATAGTCGACACACTCTACCATTGATTTTATCCGAGGAAACCCGTGCGTAATAGCCTTTGCAAAACTCGTAGTTAAATCTGGGATTGGCAACCGGATAAATAAGCCGAGCTAAAAGCTCTCGCGTGTAGGTGACAATATCGCAATCGTGCAAAGCAACCGATTCTGCTTTATTGGTTGCCAATGTGTAGCCCATGCAATACCAAACATTACAGCCTTTACCTTTTTCTTTTGGTGCCAAACCAAGCTCACGCAAATCATTGTCGATTGCTTGTAGACGCGGGCCATCGTTCCATAATATTCGGAAGTCTTGTGGTAAATCTTTGAAAAAATTTAATGCTCTGATGTATTGATCTTTGTCTGCTCGATCTAGACCAATAATAATTTGATTTAAATAAGGTACCTGTTTTAGTTCGGCCAAAATATTTGGCATTGCAGGACCTTCTAACTCGGAATATAAGCACGGCAGAATAAGTCCTAGAGGGCGCTGTTTACTGTATTTTAATAACTCTCGCTCCATCTCTCCCAGTGGGCGCTCGGCCAAATTATGTAGCGTGGTGATAATACCATTTTGATGGAAATCAGCCATGGACAAACCTCATGTAATTAAAAATGCTCTTCAATATCGGCTAATACAAATGCACTCGCCTCGGCCCAGCCCTCTGGTCCTTGGGCTTTTGTGATGTATACATCGCTTAAATGATTTTGGGTTTTTCCAACGATGGGGGGATTGTGCACAGGCGATGAAATTATGACGGGAAAATTCACACTCTCAAGCATAGCAATATCGTTATCGCCATCACCCAAACCAATTGTTAAATATAGTTTTTGGTATTTTTGTGCGTATAACTGTGCCAACCAAATAAGCGCTTGGCCTTTATTAGCTTCACCGCAAATATGTGTGAAGCGACCACCCTTTAACACCGTAGCGCCAGCTTTTCGCACAGCATCACAAAAAGCTTGATATTGGCTCTCATCACCCTGCCAATATACTGGCTCACCAAACGTACGTTGGGATGACAGGGTGGCTTGATCGTAATTTAAACCGGTGAGTTCAGATATTTTTTCGACACTAACCTGTGAAAAGCTCAAAAAATTGTTAACAAAAGGAGCGGATATGGAATTAATAACATGAATCCAGTGTTCTCTGGATTCAACAAAAGAAACAATAAAATACTCGCTTTCTTTGGAAATATTTTTAATCGGTAAGCGTGGTAATAAATTGGAAGCTATATCTGACTCAGAAAATTGGCACGAAGGCAGTGCTATAGCAGCGCCGTTTTCGAATATGAATGGATCTGTATTACCGAGATGACTGCGAATGTCTAACAGCTCAAGGAAGGTCTTACTGGTATTAGCAATAACGGGAATACCATTATTGCGCAATTGTTGAAGTGTTGGTATTACTGGTTCATAACTGTAAGTGTAATGATCCAGTAAGGTTCCATCCATATCGGTAAAAAATATTATGTCTCTCACAACAAGCCCGCACAATTAATAATATTTTTAATAATTTCAATCTAAACATATTTTCACACATAAGAACATAATATTTTAAATTTGAGTATGAAAACCATTTTTATGCCGAATTTCTCTAACATCCGGAAGCGGTAATAATTGAGCGTTCAGAATTTAGCTCAAACACTACATCGCATTTTTGAGGTAACAACCTCAACGTATTTTCGGTAATTCTTTGGTAATACTGTATAAATCTTTTTATTTGCTGCGGGCTCATCAATGCCAGTAGTTTTTCTTTGGTTTCTATGCTTCTTTTATCAACATTAACTTCAAGGCTCTTTTTCAGTTTTTGCTCCTGCTCCAAACGCCATTCATATACGCATTCAAAGGAAGGCGCCTTCAACATGACCCAAAAATCAATCCCATTAAAAAATTGCCTGTATTCATGACTGAGTTTTTCATTAACGTATTCTCGCCATGTCATAGAACGGTCTTCAAATTCTTCTAAGTCATTAACTGGCGCATACAATTCGGTTTCTTCTTGAAAGGGAGAGCCCAGGCACCACCCTTCTATAACAATCAAATCGATGGGTGCAGAGACGATACTCCAAGCATCTTTTTCGGCGCGATCATCAATTGACTTATCAAAACGTGGTATTTCAACGTTACCATGCCCTTGTTTTAATTGTTCAATAACCGACGTCGCTAATTTGATATCATGGGTTCCCGGTACACCTCTGGTCATCAATAAAGAATGAACAGAATCGGATAAATTTTTACGCTCTTGCTGAGTAAGGTAAAAGTCGTCAATGGACATTGAGACCGAGGATTTTCCATAAAACTTATTGAACACCTCAGATATTAAATTTGATAAGGTTGTTTTGCCCGAGCCCTGGCAGCCATTAACGCCCAGCACAAGCGGTCCCTTATTAAATTCCAATTGTGCATTTATTTTTTCAAGGAGGGGCAAAAACCATTTCTTAAACGTATGCAGATAAGTGCTGGGTAAACTACAGCGTGATATGTAGTCGTTTACAATACATTCTAATTTAGTATCAATACATTCACTCACGGTGAATCCTTTTATTCTGATAGAAAGAAAACCGGTAGATATTGAATATCAACCATCAAAACTCTCTGATTTGAAAAAACACTCAGCAGATTTTGTGCCTAATAATTACACTTATGCATTGAGTCATCACAGGAAGCTCTAATTAATTCAGGGATGTGTTAACTGGAGACCTTTGTAGTAATGACGTTTTATTACATTTTGATCCCATATTAAAATTTGATGGGCTCAATTACAGATTTTATTATCCAACTCGCCATAACTGCCTAACAAAACAACTATTCGAACAAATAGACATCGCAAGATGTAATAATTTATAGGAAATTCTGGATCACTCAACGATTCCGGCGCTATAAAAACGATTCCGGCACTATAAAGATGTATCAGTAATTTCAAGCGCCAAAAGTGATTGCAATTGTCGATGAGCTAATCAAGGTTTTCCGTAAGTAATTAAAGTTTAGACTTAAATTATTAGTTTAAATAACAAACTTAGAACAAATGTAAAACTTTTTAGGATACTCGATTAACGAATCTGGCTTTTAATCGGTATTTTTAGATGAGTTAACAATGATAGGTCATCAGCAACACAGCAGTAGAAACTACAAAACAGTGTACATATGCTGTTGATTAATAATGAATGGCGAATATTCGAACAACTTTCAATAGATCAATTTACGAATTTTAAAATAATTTTTATAAAAGAATAAATGGATAAATTTTTTACAGAATGAATAATGAGGTCGGTAGTGCAGAATTTTTAATAAGTATCAACCCGCATAAATGTTTAATGGCCAATATTTGACGGTTTAATAACATTTTGTGTTATGAAAAAACTCGGTGTTAAAGTTATTGTTCGTAAAAAATTAACTTTAAGAATTAATTGACGTACTGCCAATAGAGAAAGGAATATATTTGATTGATTTGCTTACATATAGATGTTTGAAGAAAACAAACATAACCTACATAAAGTAACCTAAATAAATAGGCATAAGATCGTATCAATTTGCAACAATGAATTTTTTTTAAAAATCAGCGACCCTTTTTAATTGTGCTATTTTCAACTGCTTTAATTGTGCTGTTTTTAACTACAGCGGATTCTTAGCTGCAACGAAATTTAACCGATCACGTTTTAATCGAACAGGCCTCAACCGCACACGCATTTAAATTCTATTTTTAATTCTAATCCGTGTTTTTATCTTTGTTACATCTGAATGCATTAGAATTTTAATGTTCTACGTCAATAAAATTGCGTATTCCATTAACACCTCTAATTTAGCTAAAACAGCTCATGTAAAAAACGGGGCCAGTGCACAGCCCCTTAAGAGCAAGCTTCATGAGAGAATACCCTACGAGAAATCTCCTAGGGCACAGTTGTAAGAGCAGGTAGTGTGCCAATACTCTTTGACGGTTTTATTTATTGGATATATCACTCATTTCCATTCAGAAGAATCGATAAAAGACATAAATGTCGCAATTAGATAAATATCTTCAAACCAATTGGTTATCGATCAAACAAACTCAACCCGTCCAGAAAAATCCTCAGAAAGCGTAAATGCTTTAAAATGGGCACCCAAGAACTTAAAAATTATTCAACAGCACCATAAAACTGCACTTTACTTTTCAATCACGAAAATAAATAAGGGATGAAGAACCGCTACAAAATTTGTGCGAATGCCCAAATCTCCAGATAAGTATTGGCTCATATATTTGCCCATGGCCTTATCTTTTTCGATCTCATTAGGATGTCTAGGGTCGAGGCGCTATTTTGAGGCAACACACACCAGAAAAGCACCAGCTTAGAACAGGCGAAAGTTAAAATTCGCATGCCGTAAATCCGTTACCTCAATTTAGGCATTTAGCGCAACACCAAGACAAACTTGCAAAAAAAGAATAAATCGAACACTCTCAGTCTGTTGGCGCCAAGATTTTTGTTTGTTTCGACGAATTAACTCCTAAATATTTAAGTTATTAACTGAGAAAGAATCCTCGGTTCTGTCGCAACAACAAACTCACACCAATCTGCACCATTACTACACAGTTGATGTTTTTTAAGCACCAATTTGAAACCGAATATTTTTAATTTTCTTGACTGTCTACACTTATGAACAAAGACATATTATTTCCTGTCGACTCAAAACCACCGGTATTGCAATCACTCACAGCGGGATTTCAACATGTATTAGCCAGCTTTGTGGGCATCATCACCCCCACGCTGGTTATTGGCTCAACGTTAGGATTGGAAAACGAAATCCCGTATTTACTGAGTATGGCACTGTTTGTATCTGGTATTGCCACCTTTATTCAGGCTAAGGGTTTTGGTCCCGTCGGCTCTCGATTAATTGCGGTTCAAGGCACCAGTTTCGCCTTTTTAGGTGCGTTAATTACGGCGGGATTTAGTGTAAAAAACCAAGGCGGCAACAGTTCTGATATTTTGTCTTTACTGTTTGGCATGTGCTTTGTGGGTGCTTTTATCGAAATTGCACTGAGCCAATTTATTAACACCTTCAAAAAAATAATCACGCCGCTTGTAAGCGGTATCGTCATTATCACCATTGGAGTTTCTCTCATTAAGGTAGGTATTACCGATTTAGGCGGCGGATTCGGTGCCAAGGACTTTGGTAAGCCCGAATACTTGTTAGTCGGATTTTGCGTACTACTGACGATTTTTCTCTTAAACCTCAGCTCAAATTATTGGCTAAGACTCAGTTCTATTTTGATCGGAATGCTGGTTGGATCTGTTGTTGGTTATGCTTTGGGAGTTTTTGAATTACAGCCTTTTCAAAAGACCGCCGTGGTCGCGATTCCTGTGCCGCTCAAATATGGGTTCGATTTCGATTGGCAATTGTTTATACCCATTGCCGTTATCTATCTTTTAACTGCCATAGAAACCTCCGGCGACCTTACCGCCAATTCGCATTTCTGCGGCCTGCCTATTAAGGGCAACGATTACCTGCGCCGCATTAAAGGCGGCATATTGGCCGATGGCATTAACTCTTCCATCGCTGCGGTTTTTAATACTTTTCCAAACACGACTTTCGGTCAAAATAACGCGGTCATTAGACTCACCGGTATTGCCAGCAGACATATCGGTTTGTACGTCGCGGGAATTTTGGTCTTATTAGGATTATTCCCAGTCATCGGCTCGGTTTTACAACAGATTCCAAAACCGGTTCTAGGCGGTGCCACCTTGATTATGTTCGCGACGGTTACCATTGCCGGTATTGATGTGCTAAGGCAAAACCATCTAGACCGCAAGCAATCGTTAATTGCCGCTGTTTCATTAGGTTTGGGGTTAGGTTCACTGATGGTGCCAAACCTGCTCGAACAGGCACCGAAATTTATCTCTGTATTGTTTTCTTCACCGGTCGCCGTCGCCGGAATCAGTGCCATATTTTTAAGTTTATGCGTGCCCGAAAACACACAGGAAACGATAGAAAACGCGAGTGAAAATAACTCTTTATAAACGAACAATAACCGCCAAATTAAAGCCACCCAGCTTACGTTTTCTCAATTAATATTGGAAACTCTGATTAACCTAGAGTTTCCAGCGACACAAGGATGTGTCGCCAATTTCAAGAACCGTAAGTGATTGAAATTGTGAAGAAATTGGAAATCGCATTTTCAATTTCTGTGCTCTGATTAAATCATGGATGAGTTAATCAGAGGTTCCTATTGATTAACCGTAAGCTTTTGCCACAGAACAAGAAATTCCCCCTGCCGGCTGCGCTGCTCAATGAGGTCGCCGTCACCTTTGCGAGTCTGCGCGTTCATTTCAGAAATATCGTCTCAAATAGCTAACCTCGTATCATCTATCAGCGGTTTTCAACTATTTTTAATCAACAACCTATCACTTGGAGTGGGAAATTCTTTCGGCAAAAAGATCTCTTAGCTCGCCCTTAAAAGCTGAATAGAAATACCGCGCATTGTTGAGGAAACCTGCACTAAGTTCGTTCAGGAATAAATTTTTCGGTCGATTATAAACTTAAGTTTGGTGCACCAAATTCTTGATCAAGCATTATTATTTTCATCGCTGGCTAATAAATATTGCTTGTAACGCCCTAAATTAAAGGGTTTGAGAATACTCAAAATACCTGACCAGATAGACAATTAAGTGGCATTCTTTATGCTTACTGAACATTGGGTTAATGAGAATACAGCGTTACCACTGGCTTTATTTACTGCGATTTAAAGCTCGTAGACAGACAAATCCCATGCAGATCTACGCGCATAAAATGCGAACAGCAAAAAGCACCACCTTAGGAAATATTAATCATCGCAAAAGGCCTTGAAGAACCGGGAATAGGTTCGAACGCTTTTAGGGGGAAACATGAAAAAATCAGTCTTTCGACCAATGCCAATTGCGGCGGCGGTTGCTTTGGCTACCGCAACGACCTTGTGCTCATCGGTAGTTATTGCGCAAACCAATGGCGAAATTGAAGAAGTTATTGTTCAAGGATCGCTTGGCAGCTTACCGGGTGAAGATGTCGAAGTATTCGGCTTCGGCAAATCGTTGTTAAAAACCCCGCGCTCTGCATCAACTGTCAGTGCTGAGCAGCTAGAACGCTTTAACGTTACCGATATCGACGAATTAGTTGCGTTCGCACCAGGTACTTTCACACAGTCATTCTTTGGTGTAGCAGGTTCTTTGGACGTACGTGGTACACCGGGCGAAACCTATTTCCGTGGCGTTAAACGTCTCGACAACCCTGGCAACTACCCTACTCCGATTGGTGCATCAAGCCGTGTTGATATCGTCCGCGGCCCTGCCTCTCCAATTTTTGGCCCGGCTAAAATTGGTGGTTACTTAAACTTTAACCCTAAATCATCCCGCGCTGATGGCGGCCAATTTTTAGAGCAGCCAGAAGGCGAAATCAGCTACACAACCGGAACCTGGGACAAGAGCGTAATTAGCGCAGAAGTTGGCGGCCCGTTAACCGATAACATCGGTTACTACGTATACGGCGAAGTGGAAAACTCAGGCAGCTTCTACGACAACACCGCCACTGACCAAACCATTTTACAAGCGTCTTTTGATATGGACGTAAACGAAAACCTACGTTTGCAATGGGGCGGCATGTACCACGATTACGAAGGTAATCAGGTTGCAGGCTGGAACCGTTTAACTCAAGACCTTATTGATAACGGCACCTACATAACCGGCTCACCAACATCGCTGGATACCAACGGTGACGGCAGTATTTCTCACCAAGAATACAACGCTGCTACAGTAAGCCAATTCATTTTTAATGCGAGCACAATTACTGCAGATCAGTTAAGCCCTGATTTGGCTTTGCAAAACGTTGGTACTGCGCAATTGGATCGCAGCAACGTATTGGTTGCACCAGACGATACTCTCGAAAACGAAGCCATTACTCTGTATTTTGATGTTATTTATAATGCCGCCAACGGTTGGGAAATTAAAAACCAATTGTTCTACGATGCTTACGATAACCTCAACGAAAACGCCTACGGTTTTTCACAATTCCACGACTCATTTGTAATTGAAGATAAATTGGTTTTTGCCAAAGCCTTTGAAACCGATTCGTTAACAACCTCTGTACAGTTATCTCCGTCTATTCGTTATACCGACTTTAAACACGGTGACGACTTTACCAACGAATTCTTCGATCGCCGTGATTTAACCGGTCCATCAACTGCGCTAGATCGTCGTTTACTTGCTACAAGAATTGATGATGATTATACCGAATACTACGAAGGCAGCTACGCAGACTACGGCTTAGCAGCACTGGTAGATTTCACCTTTGATTTCGGTTTAAGTGCAGTTCTTGGCGTACGCTACGACTTTATTGATATCGAGAGCCGCACACCGGTTGATAAATTATTATTGAATAACCCAACCTCTGGTTTTGGATTCGTATCAGCCGATGGCCAATTCTTGATAAGCCCGTTTGCAGATCCTGTAAATTACACGGTTGACGATATCACTGCACCAATCAGCGCCGAGAACGAAGAAGACGCCGTTTCTTGGAACGTTAGCTTAAGCTACGAAACTCCAATCGGTTTAATTCCTTACGTAACCTTCTCTGAGCAAACCACCGTTATTGCCGGCCAAGGCGCGGAAATTAATACCGCCAACGTTGCCAGTGGTGCATCGGTAGACTCTTCCACCTTGGAAGAATACGGTCTTAAGGGCAGCTTCTTAAACGATAGCTTGTATTTCGCCTTAGCTTATTACGAGCAAGAACGTACCGACTTTAACGCGCAAGCAATCGTTACTAACTCTGCGGATTTAACCGAAGGTATTGAAGCGGAAATTCGCTGGGTGGTGAACGAAGCTCTGGTATTAACCGCTGGCTATTCAAAAATTGAAGTCACCAACTTAGATGCAGAAGCCAACGGTGGTCGCTTTAGTTTCTTTGGTGCAGAGGATTTACCAGACGGCATTGACCCTTCTCTTATTTACGGCGGCGTTGTGAATGGTATTGCCACTTCACCAACGGCACGTAAAGCGGGTGTTCCAGAAAATATCTACACACTAACCGGTACCTATGACTTTGGTAATGGTTTTGCCATTAACTCAAGCATTATTCGCGCTGACGAAACCTTCTCAGGTTTCTCTCAAGCCGTAGAGCTACCGGCATACACCTTGGTTAATGCGGGTATTTTTTATGAAAATGAAAAATTCACCTTCAGTATTACCGGTAAAAACTTGACCGACGAAGAATATTTCCGTGCAAACTTCCCGAATTTATTCGGAAGCCAAATTGTATTGCCAGAATTACCGCGTCACTATCAAGCCAGTGTTGCATTTAAATTCTAAGAGGCTCTGTTAATAGTAGTGCTTTAATAACAAGGATTTGCCTGCAATACCCTAGGTTAAAGTTTCTAATAACCAAGGAACTGCAGGCAGAATCTAGTTAATAGATGAACAATAGCTGTAATAACTTTTTTACTTAATAACGTTCTATTTTCCGTAATTTATTCTGCAATTTGTTTTAAAAAATTACGTAAATTTGCAAAAATATTTTGGGGGATAAACCCCGGAAGAACGTTATAGATATGAAGCATATAGTTTTCTCCAAAAACTGTTGCCACGTTCGTGATCTCTCCTGCAGCCCTCTACTGAGGGCTTTTTTTTATTCAATCTAGAAAATTCCACCTAGTAAGATAACTCCTGCTCATCTGTGTTATTAGGCGTTTATGCTTACGTTTTTAAACATTAGCTTTTAAACACAGTATTTCGATAATTGTGAAATAAAATACTCGTTATAAAACGTATTTTTGGCAAGGCTCACATAAAGCCTGCCTCATAAACGGTTACCATAAAATCACCTATAGAAATTTCTGATTAACTTCGCCATGATTTAATCAGAGGGCAGAAATTGACCATGCTATTGCCAATTTCTTCACAATTTCAATCACTTATCGTTCTTGAAATTGGCGACACATTTCCATGACACATCCCTATATTGTAGTAAACTCTAGGTTAATCAGCGTTTCCCACTTTAAAATATCACTTCATACTCACAATTCTCACACTCATAGTAAGAGCAATGACAGCCAAAAATAAGTCGAAAACATTTTCACAAGCTACACAGCTGTTTATGACATTTCTTAAACTCGGATGCAGCTCATTCGGTGGCCCTGCCGCTCATATAGGCTACTTTCACCGGGAATTTGTCGAAAAAAAAGCATGGTTAAGTAATAGTCAATTTTCTCAATTACTCGCCATTTGCCAATTTTTGCCGGGACCTGCAAGCAGTCAGCTGGGATTTTCTATTGGCTTACATCGGCTGGGGGCTTTAGGCGCAGTCTTAGCATTTATAGCATTCACGCTACCTTCTGCGCTGATCATGTTTGCGCTGGCTTTTTGGCTACCAGATTCCAACTCTGCCTGGGGCGAGGCACTAATATCCGGTTTAAAAATTGTCGCCTTGGTGGTGGTTGCCGACGCAGTACTTAGCATGAGTAAAAAATTATGTGCGCAGCGAGGTACACAAATAATTGCCCTCTTATCGCTGTGCGCATTATTAATCTGGCCGTTTTATTGGACACAAATTATCGTCATCATTATTGCCGCTGGTGCGGGTTATTGTTTTTTTTCCCCAAATACCAGCGATAATTTTCATACTCAACACTCGATTTGCGTCGCCCATAGCACAAAGATAGGAATAAGTTTCGCTCTATTATTCTTCACGTTACTAGCGATTTTTACGTTACTGAATTTTGATAACTCGCTGTATTTTACAGCACAAACATTTTATAACGCCGGCGCTTTGGTTTTTGGTGGTGGTCACGTTGTGTTACCGCTGCTAGAAAACGCTACCGTTGCTAACGGAGCAATTGACGAAACCGCCTTTATTGCTGGTTACGGCGCAGCGCAAGCGATTCCTGGCCCCTTGTTTACGTTCTCGGCGTATCTTGGCGCACTTATACCCAGCCAATATCCGTCATTGGTTACTGCGGTAATCGCTGTAGTTTTTATTTTTTTACCGGGCTTTATTCTAGTAATTGCCGTATTACCTTTATGGAAGACCCTAGCTGGCTATTCCTCCAGCCATAAAATTATTGCTGGAATAAACGCATCGGTGGTAGGCATACTAGCGGCTGCGCTCTACGATCCCATATTTACACAGGCTATTGTCAACAAAGTCGATCTAGCAATCGCAATCTTCGGTTTTACATTGCTTACCATACTTCGCTTATCGCCGATTTATTTAGTGCTTGGGTGCTCTAGCATAAAAATAGCATTAAACGTACTTTAGAAAAGCTGAATTACAACAGATGTGTGCAGGAGTTTCGGGGAATAGTTGGTGTGAGTAAGATATCGAATAGATACTTGGAAATCAGATTAAAACCCTTACAAAAAGCACTGATTTCTTCAAGATGAAACTAGCTGGAAACTGGAATGTTAATACCGTTGAAGATTACGTTAGAGTCGCAAATTTGCAGAAAGGTACGAGCAAAAAATAACCCTCTAAAGTCGTTATCCTCTAGAAGGTTATGTGGCCAACTTAAGAGTTGAAATTACCTGCAACGATAAAATACGCTTAAGTGCGAGTGATGCTAGCTCTTCGATTCTAGCATCATGGCTTGTAACTTAGTGTACTGAGCAGAAATTTCACGCTCTACGTCTTCAACAAAATCAACCATACCGGCCAAAATTGCTGAGTTATATTCTTCGTCACTGTTACGCAATTCGGTTTCTGCGGCCTTCATGTCAGACAATGCAGCTTTAGATTGTTTGTTTAACTCACTGATATGAGCCAATTTTTTCATGGCCATTGCTTTGGTGTCGCTGGATGCATCAGGCTTCATTGCCTCAATCAACGCACCACGCGCGGCTTTTACGCTCTCGTCGTAATCATTGATCGCTTCAAATGAACGATGAACGATGGCGTTAAGCTTAATAACGGTTTCTTTGGTAAATGCTGGTTTAAAGTCTTCTGGTAACAGTTCAACAATTTGCTTGCGCTCAACCGTATTAACAGTCTCTTCGGCAATAACTGAATGAGCTGTAAAACCGGTTGCTACGAATAATAAAATAAAGAGTCTTAAGAATTTCATAATTTGGTGCCTTTGTTATTTGGATGTCCCTATATCTCAACAAACTAGAAACTTGCTCAGATATCCTTTTTTGGCTCAACAATACGCCAATACAAAACCGGCCCCACTTACTTAAGTAGGGCCGGTACGATAAGACTATTTATCGACTAACATATTATCGACAAACACAGTCTATTCGGTCATTACTTAAGCTTGAATGCAGAAATGTCTTCAAGTAAATAACGACCAATAGCGGTACCTTGACCTTGACCAGCGGTATCGTCAAAGCTCCAGTGCACACCGTTGTATACACGGCTGATACCGTTTTGTTCTTGGGCGTCAGTTAAACGCTCAAAACGAACGGGTACGAATGGACGTGGAACGTCTGGGTGGAATGGGTCGAAACCTAAACCATTGTATTCGTCAGAAACGAAAGTAAATGGAGTGTCATCGCCTAACAAATCACGAAGAATTTCGAACGTTACACCACCGAATGCAGCGTGACCACTTGGGTAAGCTGGGAATGGAGGAGTAGGACGAACAGGTTCTTCGGTGTTAATTACAGAAACACCAACTGGATCCCAAGTAATGTCTTTAACGGTATCTGGGTTCAAGTCTTCGCTGCGAATACCAGTAACTGGGCGCCACAAGTTGTAGAAGAATTTACTGTCCCATGCAGCAATACCAACATCAGCCATGCCGATGTTAACCATAGCAAGAGTACGTGCAAGTTCTAGAGGATCAGTAAGACCTTCTGCTTTAGCGATTTGGATTGCGATTTGGTTGTAAATACGTGGTGGTACACCAATTAAAGGTACGCCATCGTAGCCCCAGTAGTTACCAATGAAGCGAGTTTCGTCGGTACCAGTGCTAACGGTATTGGTATTGGTAGGAGCACCACCAATAGCTGCAACGCCTGCGTAAGCTTTTGCGTACTCTTCACCGTCTAATGCTGGAGGTGGAGCAATACGGAATTGATCGCCAGCGGCCATGAAGAATGGCTTAACGTTACCCCAGTAAGCACCTAGAGCAAGGTTAAATTCACCCGCAGTTGGAGGAGTGTTTGGATCTGGTTGCCATTCACCAATGTTACGAGTACCGCCGTTTACTTTGGTACCGAAATAAGTAACGTTTGCGCCACCGGCTACACGTCCGCCTTCACCGAAGTCTGCTTCTGCACGGCCAGAACGGTCGCCAGCACGAAGGTCGCGCATTGCTTTAAATGCAGCAATACCTACGTCTTTACCCGCGTTATAGCTAGCTTGGCTGGTGAATGATTTGATACGAGTAACTTCTTCGTCTTTAATTTCCGTTAGACGGGCTTCTTGAGCTGGGTATAAACGCTTAAGAGTGCGGAATGCTGCGAAAGCAACTGCTGCATCAGGAGATGCGTTTGCAGGAGCAACTAGATCGGTTGCAGCGTATGAATTGTATTCGTCTTCAATTGCGTTTAATGCATCAAAAACAGCAACTTGTACCATGGCTAATGCACGACTGGTGCGGGTTGGACCACCTTGGTTAGCTGGAGCTGGTTCGTCTTGAGACGGAGGAGTGTGGTCAAGAGCTACGGTGTCAAGTGCAACGGTGTGCCAGAATTTAACGCGCTCAGATAGGTTATCAACAGAAGAATAAAAATCGTCATAACCAACTGCTTGCAAGCGCCATAGGTTACCGGCTTGGATGGTAGACTTACTTAGTTTACCGATGTAGCCAACAGATTGAGATTTTGATTGACTGCCAGTGGCAGATTCTTCTGCGAATACAGAGCCGGCGGCCATACCCAAAGACGACGCGATTAAAATCGCTGATAGTTTTTTCATCTTCATCATAATTCTTCCCTTACATAGATGATTGAATTGATTCTTAAACGGCGCTACGTAGTTCTTTACGTAACTTTGTAAATTTCGAGCTTAGTCATTAACACGTTCTAAAAACCGTGCGTCGATATGCGATTTCGAGCTGGCTTAAACATGATCATCTTGATAACCGCAGTTGAAAGATAGAGTCAGTAAATTTCAACGAAACAAATGCTATCACGGGATTTCAGGAAGCCAAGCTGAATAAAATTTTAAAAAAATCTATTTGACCGATAGCTCTTTGATATTAAAGATTCGGATGATCTAAGAAAGGTGAAAATCATTACAATTGTAAATATATGTAATTTGAGTGGAAAAATAAGAAGATAGGAAATTAGAACGCTCTAAATTAAAAAACTAATTTAAGATTAAAGATAAGAAAAAAGTATTAAGAAAAAGTTAACAGAGAGTTAAGAGAGCAAACACTTCTTTGAGATGAAAAAAGCTAGAAGTGGTTAACAATTTTTTGCTTTTGGAAAGCTTTTGGGCCCGAAATGCGTCGGAAAAACCCCGAAATATTTAAATGTTAAAACCTGAAAAAGACTAAAAAACAATCAATTTGAACAAAAAATTGAACAGCCTACATTTTTCAAATATCACTTGTTGTTTAACTAATATCTAAAAAAATGTGTATACGGGAAAAACGTTGAAAGTTCAGACAAGAATTATGGAGCTTCATCAGCAACACAATTATCAAAAATTGATAAAAAAATAGCCAACTCTCTGTCCAAGCAAAAAACCGATAATCTTGGCGCTCATCAATAGAGAGGAACATGACTAAAAGAATCTAGGTCTAGTCGGTGAATCGGTTGAAAATGCAGCAACATTTGTAAGGGTATAGCATTTCAAATACTTGATCAAACGACCAAAATATTTATTTTTTAAGAAATGCTCAATTCAAATGAAATATACAAAGCTGTAAAAATAAAAGAAATGTCAATTAATTCAGAGCTTCCTACAACCAACGCCCTATCCTCAACATCCATAATGATAAACAACTGACCTAAACCAAAAGCTGGAAATTACTGCTTTAATGTGTGCACACTGATTGAAGCAGTAACCAATTGGATTGCGGGTTTTTAAAAAGCCACTAATTTAACAACCGCTAAATTGAACAATAGATTAAACGAAACACTTAACTTCACAGCCAATATACTAATGACTCTAAAAAATAAATCGCTGCCAACGTTTCGGATGACTGTTAATTTCACTCTAGACAGATATAAACCGAAGTTGTCGACAGTGCTATGAATAAAATTACCGAATATAGGAACCTCTGATTAACTCATCCATGATTTAATCAGAGGACAGAAATTGAAAATGTGATTTCCAATTTCTTCACAATTTCAATCACTTACCGTTCTTGAAATTGGCGACACATCCTTGTGTCGCGAGAAACTCTAGGTTAATCAGAGTTTCCTATATTTTGCAGTGATTATTTTTACATACCATAAAAATAATCTAGCGGGAGAATACGGACTTCACCGAACTAAATTACGGGAATCAAACAGTAATTTTTCCATGATTGAATCAGAAAATAGACATTTAAAATACGACTTCTAATTTCTTCTCAATAATATTCCCGATATTGCGTCAGTTGTTTTAATACTAAACTTCAAAAATATAATAGCGAGTAATAGTCTAATAAACACAAATTAATTATCAGCGTAGCATTGATATAAAAAACTCTGATTGATACTACTGATAAATGTAAGTAATTCATTCACATCATAATTAGATCAGCATTTATCGTACAAAAATAAAAAACTGCCCTTGATGCTCGTGTTTAAATTGTCTGCAACATCAGTAATTACTGATAAATCAGTGCATAAATTAACCGCCAAGCAATTTGTCATTTTGGTCAACTTTTTTGATCTTGTTCATCAATAGAACAACAGCTAACCGCCTGTCGAAATTTGAGCAAATATTAAGTTTTTGTCATTATTAATTAACAATACTGAAATTTGTGCAAAAACCTAATCGTTAAGAAGCCCTGCTACTGAACGAATACTCCTTAATTTACGGTATTTTTTACAGAATTAGGCAATTTCCTCGAAAATGCAGTCGCGACTTGCCGAGTTGCGATAATATTTTCACGCCTAATTTTTGAGCGATCGATTCAAAAAATACAGTTATGAATAAAAAATACCAACTTGACGCATTAATGTGATAATTTATTAACCATGTGGTCAGCTATTGTGCATATTTATACGAACAATAATTTAATTTCTTGTTTTACCTGTTCAATCCCACAGTTTACAATCCTTGCCGTTATTTTTTCTTAGCACTTACTTTAGGCATAACTATTGCCATTCGAGTGACGTTGTTAAACTCACTTAGGTTGGATCTTGTGCACCACTCTATCGAATTATCTACCGTGGTTATAACGCTCATTAATTACGCATGACTTGAGCTTTTATCATACTGCTCAACATTATTTAGGAGTTATCCGTGAGGAAAAATCTTTTGTCTCAACACATTCACCGCATTTCTGTTACAGCCTTGGCACTTGGCTCTGTTATCTGTAACGATGCATTTGCGCAAGAATCCGCGGCGCAAACGCGCGGTGTTTTAGAAACCATTACGGTAACCGCCGAACGACGTGAAGCAGACATTACCGATGTACCGGTTTCCGTTTCTGTGTTGGGTAATGAATATCTGGAAGCAATTGGTACCAGCGGTGGCGATGTAAGAATCTTGGCCAGCAAAGTACCCAGTTTAAACGTCGAATCTTCCAATGGTCGAACCTTTCCGCGCTTTTATATTCGCGGTTACGGTAATACCGATTTCTCAAGTTTCGCATCACAGCCTGTGTCACTGGTTTATGATGATATCGTTCTTGAAAACCCTGCGTTAAAAGGTTTCCCAATTTTTGACCTTGCCAACGTAGAAGTTTTACGCGGCCCACAAGGTACATTATTTGGACGCAACACTCCCGCCGGTGTGGTTAAATTTAATTCTGCAAAGCCGGTCATTGGTTCTAGCGAAGGTTACGTCAATTTATCAACGGCAACTTACAACACATCCAATGTTGAGGGCGCATTTAACCTGCCAATTAACGATGAATGGGCTGCCCGCTTCTCCGCGCTTTACCAACATCGTGACGATTTCGTCGATAACGTAATTCAAGATGCCAACGGCAATACCGTTCGCAACAGCGATGCATTCGGTGGTTACGATGACAGCGCCGCTCGCTTCCAGCTTTTATATGAACCCAGCGAAGGCGACTTTAGCGCGTTATTTAATCTGCATGTACGCAATATCGACGACGGTACTGCTCGTTTATTCCGCGCAAACATTATCGAAAAAGGCGACAATGATTTAGTACCGGGTTTTGATCCTGAAGAAATTTCTATTGACGGTGAAAATACCCAGTCTTACACCAGCGTTGGTGGTAGTGCTCGCTTGCAATGGGATTTAAACGAAAATTACACGCTGCATTCTATTACCGGTTATGAAAGCGTAACCCACTACTTTACCCGTGGTGACGTTGATGCCGGTTTTGGTGCTTCGTTCGCGCCACCTTTTGGCCCAGGATTTATTCCTTTCTCGGTTGAAACTGCTGGCGGATTAGACGACCACGAGCAAATTACGCAAGAGTTGCGTATCGAATCTACTTTACCCACAGCTTTAAACTGGCAAGCGGGTGTCTTCTATTTCTACGAAGATGTAACCGATAACTCATTCACTTACGACACCTTATTCGGTGGTGATCGCACCCTTCAGCAAAGTAATCAAGAAAACACCGCGTGGGCAATTTTTGGTTCTTTAACCTACGACGTTAGCGACGATTTACAATTGAGCGGCGGCCTGCGTTACACCTACGACGATAAAGACTTTACTCAGTCGATTAATTCACCTGCCGAATTTAAGGCCGGTGGCGACGAATCTGAAGTAACTTGGGATTTAAGCGCGCACTATTCCCTAAACGATGATGTTGCGCTTTATGCACGTATTGCTACCGGTTTTAGAGCCCCTAGCTTTGGTTCACTCTCTTCTACCGGTGATGAAATTACCTTCGCTGATTCAGAAACCATTTTGTCCTACGAAACCGGTATCAAAACCGAACTCTTTGATCGTCGTGCCCGTTTAAACTTTAACGTTTATTACTACGAAGTTAGCGATCAACAATTAACGGCTGTTGGTGGTACCTCTAATCAAACCGCGTTAATTAATGCCGATGAAACTACCGGCCAAGGTTTTGAGTTAGATTTTGAAGCATACATTACCGAAAACCTATTCGTGACAATAGGTGGTAGCTACAACGATACCGAAATCAACGATCCATCTTTATCGGTTTCTGGTTGTGGGTCTGATGCTGATGGCCGCCTATGTAATATTAATGATCCGCTAGTGATAGGTCCAAACGGTGAAGAGACCTTCAGCATTGATGGCAATCCACTTCCACAAGCCGCAGAGTGGATTGGTAACGCAACCGTACGTTATGAATATCCATTAACCGATGGCTCTCAAGTTTACGCATTTGCTGATTTTGCTTATACCAGCGAAGTGAATTTCTTCTTGTACGAATCGGAAGAGTTCGAAAGCGAAGGCTTATTTGAAACCGGTTTACGCTTGGGCTACAACTGGGGCGGTGGTAAATACGATGCCGCATTATTCTGCCGTAACTGTACCGACGAAACCCGCGTAACAGGCGCCATCGACTTTAATAACCGCACCGGCTTTGTGAATGATCCACGAGTGATTGGTGCGCAATTTAAAGCGTCTTTCTAAGCGTTGAGATAAGATGTTTTGATTAAATTCAGCGAAGCACCTGCTAAGCAAAAATATTTTCAAAGCATACCTTACCAGTAAAGAATAAAAGGAATTGCAGAAACTAAAGTGAATTCAGATTCACCAAAAGCTTCTAGCGACACAAGGATGTGTTGCCAATTTCATAAACCGTAAACCATTAAAATTGCGAAGACATTAAAAATTATATTTTCAATGCCTTTTCTTTGATTAAATCACGGAAGCGTTAATCAGAAATTCTAGATAGTCTCGGCTAAGGATGGCTAATCCACTCACATAGGAAATACCCATGCGTAAATTTTTTTCCGCTCACCTAGCGGCCGCTACTGTTATCTCTAAAATTTGTACCATCGCCATAGGTATTAGTCTTTGTGCGCAAACATTCGCTGACGAAAAAAGAAAAGTTATTCTCGACGACGATGGTTTTGCTATAGCCCAATGGATGATTATTCAAGACGATAATACCGATGTCCTTGGAATGACCATCGTTAGTGGTAATCGCTGGCGCGACGCTAACGTAGCGCAAGCATTACGCTGGTTAGAATTAGCCAACCGAAGTGATATACCCGTTATTCCCGGCGCGATTTTTCCGTTATTAAACAGTGAAAAATCCACAGAACTTTGGGAAGAACGCTACGGTGAATTAATTTGGAAAGGTGCTTGGCAAAAGGCTTGGGCAGAAGATACCGAGCAGGTACTACCAACCTATCACGCATGGAATGAAGTACCCGATTTACCGGAAGGAAATCCAACCACAAAAGCAGCCAATGAAATTGCCGCAAACTTTTTAATTCGCAAAGTTCGCGAATTTCCCGGACAAATAAGCATTATCGCCACAGGCCCAATGACGAATATTGCTCTAGCGCAAAGCCTTGATCCCGAATTTGCATCTCTAGCAAAAGAATTAATTTATATGGGCGGCAGTTTAAATCCAAAACAGGTTTTGGATAATCAACCAGCTAAAGAGTTTGCCCGAGAATTCGTGAACTCACCAAGACGAGAATTTAACTTCCGCTGGGACCCAGAAGCCGCGAGCATAGCCTTGCGTGCACCTTGGAAAAAAATTGTTATGGTTCCCGTTGATCCATCAACAGAAACGCAATTAACGCCTCAGTTGCTAAAAGCAATGTCAAAACGTAAAAACCCAATGACCGACGTTGTTCGCACACGTGAGCCTAATTTTCCTTTGTGGGACGAAATTGCCTCGGCGGTTTGGTTAGATCCAAGTTTAATTGATGAATCTGCACAATTATACGTAGATGTCGCAACCGACTTTGGCCCATCTTACGGTGATACTCTTTCCTGGGCGGAAGGTTATCAACCAGATTTGGGTGCAAAAAAAGAAACCGTGGTTTTATCGGTTGATGTAAAAAGATTAGAAAAACTCATGATTGAGTTAATGAACAAACCACTTCCCCAAAAATAATTTCCAATCTTCTTATAAATTCTAATAAATCCAGAATTTGTAGCGACACAGGGATGTGTCGGCCATTTAGAAAACGGTAGGTTATTTAACCGATAAAAAATCCGCTGCTGTTTTTTAAGATTTATTATCTAATCCCCTTTAGAAACAACAATACCTCGCATATCATTGCCTATATTTCGCAATATTTATCTTTATAGGCAGAGATACAAAAAAGAGTCTCTTTTCTGTTTTTGCACAGAAATTTTCGATTGGCTCAGCCATGATCTAAGCAGAAACTCCTAGATTACTTTGCAAGCGTTTTCTAGAATCTAACCTGTGGCTATCAACATCTGACCTATTTCCACATTTCTTCCTTAATCTACTAAACAAAATTAACACTTTGCAGGCTTAAAACTGTAGATTTTGTTATTGATAATAATTATCATATAGAAATCGTTATCAAAATATAACCGTCAAAATTTGTAGCTCAAAAGAAGCGTTGCTCAACTCTCGTAGAGGAAGCTCTGATTAACCTAGAGTTTCTCGCGACACAAGGATGTGTCGCCAATTTCAAGAACTGTAAGTGATTGAAATTGTGGACGAGTTAATCAGAGGTTCCTAGAGTTAATTTAACCTTTTATTTTTTTGTAAATTCAAATAACAAACATCTATCAATATGGGTAGTGCCGCATTGTATGCATACGCAAGTTAAACAAGACTCGGCATCTAAAAAATCCAACTATTGGATTTCACTTGGAACCTTGCGCCAATGGCACTGGATTAGTTCCGCTTTTTGTCTGATAGGAATGTTGCTCTTTGCAGTTACCGGTATAACCTTGAATAACGCCCGTCTTGTTTCTGCAAAACCAGAAATCATTACCATTGAGTCAGAATTAACGCCATCACTGCTCGATGCGTTACTCGAAACACACGACGGAAAACTTAATCCGCTACCGCTTAGGGTTAGAAAATGGCTAGAAAGAAATTACCAGCTGGATATTCCACTTAAAGATGCTGAGTGGGACGCGACCGAAGTTTACTTAGGTTTACCCAGACCCGGTGGTGATGCTTGGCTCAGTATTGATTTAGAAACCGGTGAATTTATTTATGAAAGAACCCATCGAGGCACCATTTCTTTTTTAAATGATTTACACAAAGGCCGTAACACCGGGTCAGCTTGGAGCTGGTTTTTAGATATATTTGCCAGTCTTTGTATTATTTTTTCGTTAAGCGGCTTATGGCTTTTAGTTCGCTACGCAAAACAACGTCCAAGTACATGGCCGTTGGTAACTTTGGGTTTTGTTATTCCAGTGGTGTTAATTCTAATTACCATTCATTAATTCACATAAAAAATTTCCAAATAAGGTTTATTATGGCATTTCGTTTTCGAAGTATTTACACCTTACTATTTGCCGTTAATATTTTTTCGTTCGCACATTCTACGTACTCATCCGAGTTAAATATCAGCATCAAAATTCCAGAATTAAACGTTGCCGAATATCACAATCCCTATGTTGCTATCTGGATAGAAAACCAAGACGATAAATCGGTTACTGACGTACAAGTGTGGTACAACGCCAAAATGCGAGACAAAGAAGGCAGTAAATGGTTAAAAGATCTACGGCAATGGTGGCGCAAGTCTGGTCGCTCGTTGGATATGCCAGTGGATGCCATTACCGCCGCAACGAAAGGGCCCGGTAAATACAACCTCAACTTTATAGCCGATGATAAAAAATTAAAAAATCTAACTCCTGGTAACTATCGTCTTCGCATTGAAGCCGCCCGTGAAGTCGGTGGACGAGAACTACTCGACATTCCTTTTCAATGGCCCATCAAAAATGCCGCGACTGCAAAAGCACAGGGAGAAAGCGAATTAGGTGAAGTTATCTTGAGCTTAAAACCTTAATCACCTTGTCTAGGAATCTCTGGATTAATCAGAGCCTCACATTATTTTCACAAAAAGTCATCAATCAAAATTTTGCGGCATTACCATTTTTGCAATTTATCTTGAGAAAATTCCTTCTCAATAGCAGCAATAATTTTCTGCTGTTTTTCATTGGCCTCACCTTCAAAACTTGAAGCCTTTTCTATCATGCTAAACAAAGAGTCTTTTTGCGACTGCGTGAATTTTTCTTTGTTGGGTGCCAGAATATTTTTAATATCTGCTTCTAAATTACTGGTATCTTGCAATAAATAGCGCGAGGCAGAAAACAGTTCTGAGGCTTTTGCATCGGAAATTGAAAACTCTTGCATAAATAAATTGATAACATCGACTTTTAATTCGCGAGTGACTTCTTCATCATAGGTTGCAACACCAACAACGAGTAAGGCCGCCGCTTCGAAGGGGCTATCTAAGTTATGTAAGGGTTTTATTCCAAGTTGTTTAGACCATTTACGGCGTCTTAACCAATAAAATGGATTAAACGAATTAAGGTCTACGCCTGCATTTTGCAGTCTGTATAGAGCCCAAACTAATCCAGCGAGTGCTGTAATAATTCCTATAATAATATGCATGTTAATCCCTAGACCGTTGATAATAAATTAAGAAGTTTAGAGCTTTAGTGCATCCATAAACAATGTTATCCCTGATGCTTTTATCGCATAAAAGTAGTAAAAAAGTTTTAGGTCTTACCACCATCGCATGTCATGAAGTTAACACAAGAATACGTGAATCAAGCAGAAATACAGTGGTGTTCGGTTTCTTCACAATTTTACGATTCAAAACCCCGATCAACTGAGTCTAGGATTTCTGCAACAAAAAAACCGGCTCACGCCGGTTTTTGAATTTACGGTTTTCTTTACGCTTGTGGATTGATAAGCGCTACCGAATGATTAACGCCACCATTTTGTCCGCGATCACGCAGTAGATGGTCGAGCAAGGTAATGGCGAGCATGGCTTCGGCGATTGGTGTAGCGCGAATACCAACGCATGGATCGTGACGACCTTTGGTAACAACTTCGACTTCGTTACCGTGCACGTCAACACTGCGTCCTGGAATGGATAAGCTCGAAGTAGGTTTAAGAGCAAGATTTACCACGATGTCTTGCCCGGTAGAAATTCCACCTAACACACCACCGGCATTGTTCGATAAGAATCCGTCTTTGGTAATTTCATCGCGATGTTGAGTTCCTAATTGCTCAACACTGTCGAAACCAGCACCAATTTCTACGCCTTTAACAGCATTAATGCCCATCATCGCATGGGCAATATCGGCGTCTAAGCGATCAAAAATAGGTTCACCTAAACCCGGTTTAACGCCTTTGGCAACCACGGTAATTTTGGCTCCAATCGAATCGCCTTTTAAGCCTTTCATAAAGGCTTCCATCTCAGGTACTTTGCTGGCATCTGGGCAGAAAAAAGGATTATTTTCAATCTCATCCCAATCGACACTTTCGATTTTTACCGGGCCAAGCTGACTCAAATAACCTCGAATGTCGATACCATGAAAGACTTTTAAATATTTTTTGGCAATGCTGCCAGCCGCAACACGCACGGCGGTTTCGCGTGCCGAAGAACGACCGCCGCCGCGATAATCGCGCACACCGTATTTTTGCATGTAGGTGTAATCGGCGTGGGCAGGTCGAAATAAATCTTTAATGTTAGAATAATCTTTTGAGCGTTGGTCGGTATTTTTAATTAATAAACCAATCGGTGTGCCTGTGGTTTTACCTTCAAATACACCGGATAAAATCTCAACAATGTCGTCTTCTTTACGTTGCGTAGTGAATTTAGATTGACCGGGTTTACGTCGATCCAAATCGATTTGTAAGTCGGCTTCGCAAATTTCTAAACCCGGTGGGCAACCATCAACGATTGCACCCAACGCTATACCGTGACTTTCACCAAAGGTAGTGACAGTAAATAATTTTCCAAAGGTGTTACCTGACATGATGACTCTCGTTACTGTATTCGGTATTTATTCAATAATATTTATTTACGCTTGAAAATAGCTTTTTAATTCTTCGGCGGTAATCACAAAAATGCCGTGACCACCGTTTTCAAACTCAATCCAAGTAAAATTAAATTCAGGGAAGGCAGCATCTAGAGCAAAGCAACTGTTGCCCACTTCGCAAAATAATAGACCGTTATCGGTTAAATGATTGCAGGCCTCTTTTAATAAGCGACGCGTAAAATCCAGGCCATCAAAGCCAGAAGTTAAGGCGATTTGCGGCTCGTGGTGATATTCCTGCGGCATGGATTCAAAATCTTCTTGATCAACATACGGTGGATTACAGACGATGAGATCAAATTGTTCGCCGGGCAATGCTGTAAATAAGTCAGACTCGATGGCCGAAACTCGGTCTTCTAAATCGTGGTAAGCGATATTCTGCCAAGCAATATCGACGGCTTCAGCAGAGATATCACTGAGTAAAACTTCCGCTTCTGGAAAGGCGACGGCGGTAGCAATACCAATGCAACCACTGCCGGTGCAAAGGTCTAAAATTCGCTCAGGCGATTTTTGCAACCAAGGACGGAAACGTCGTGAAATGAGTTCTGCAAACGGCGAACGTGGTACCAAGACCTGATCATTCACCAAAAAGGGCATTCCAGAAAACCAGCTTCGGCCAACAAGATAAGGCGCAGGCTTGCGCTCGGCTATGCGACGTTGAAACAGCTCTAAAATGCTCTGGCGCTCTGTAGTAGTTAGTTTACTGGAATAGAGTTGAGGTAAGAGATCATAGGGAAGATTCACGACTTCTAGCACCAAAAAGACGGCTTCGTCCCAGGCGTTGTCGGTACCGTGACCAAAATAGATGTCGGATTTCGACATTTGTGTTGCACCAAACCGAATAAAATCCAACAAGGTTTCAAGATCGGTAACGGCTTCTTGCCAAATTTGGGGGTTATCTTGATTCACGAATTCGTTCTCTCCTCTCGAATGGGCGCTATTCTAACGGGTATAACGCATTAAACCAAAGCCGCATTGCGTTACGTAAGAGTCTTGTAGTTCGTGAATTATCGTTATAAATCGTTTTTAACGTCTATTCTTGTAATTTGAGAACAAAGTTAGTGCTCGCGAATCCAGAATGCTTTACCCGCGAGCCGTCATGGCGTAGGGTATGCAACCCTTTTTAGCGCGCTAATATTCATTTTAGGAAAGAAGCTATGAGAGAACATTTCGCGGAAATTATTTCTGCCATTGGTGAAGATTTAGACCGTCCTGGTTTGCAAGATACACCAGATCGAGCGGCTAAAGCGTTCGCTTACCTAACTCGCGGATACAACCAAACACTTGAAGAAGTAATCAATGGCGCCTTGTTTCCTTCTGATTCTCAAGAAATGGTGTTAGTGCAAAATATTGAGCTGTATTCACTGTGTGAACATCATCTGCTGCCGTTTATTGGCCGCGCTCATGTTGCTTATATTCCCACCGGTAAAGTACTGGGGTTATCGAAGGTCGCCAGAATTGTCGATATGTTTGCGCGCCGCTTACAAATTCAAGAGCAGCTGACAACGCAGATTGCACAAACTATTCAGAGCGTTACCAAAGCCAGCGGTGTTGCGGTAGTGATTGAAGCCAAACACATGTGCATGATGATGCGCGGTGTTGAAAAACAAAACTCTGTAATGAAAACGTCGTCTATGCTGGGGGATTTTCGTGAAAATCCAGCGACACGTTCTGAGTTTTTAGCATTAATTGGAAATTGTTAGTTTTAGATCCATTAATACCATACAGACATAAGCGGTAGTTTGTCTGTATGGTGGCAAATACCTTAGCGTGTACCAATCAACCAAGCACTCACGGTGCTCTCTCCCGCCGGTACCAAACTGCCCAAGCCATGCACTTCAATTCGGGCCGTATCAATCTGTTGAGATATAATTTGCGTTTTAATTTGTTCAGCAATGTCGCTGGATTTGGCTAAATTCGTAGCCAGTTTTTCGTCGCGATGATCAACCACAACCAACGCCAATTTCAAGCTCGGTGAGGTTTTCAAGGTTTGCGTAATGGATGCTGTTAATGCATCACTCATCTGCCACTTTCCACCCTGCAACTGTACCGGCAATGATAAGTATCGCTGCCCTTTTAAGATAACTTCCACAGTTTTGGCATCCGGCTCTTGATTGATAGCGCTATTAAAATCAACGCTGACTACATCAACCAACACATAGCTGCGCTGGTTACCCCGAGTCACACCGTATACCGTTGCGAGAGTTGCTCCTTCCGAATCTAACTGTTGAAAGACCAATAGCTCCTGGTACTGATCTAAACCATAAAGGCGTCGATCATTAAAAAACTCATTGGCCCAACTAGCACTGCTGCCACAAGTATGGCCTTGGCAGACATACAGTGGTGTCGCGTCCTGGCGCTGTAGCTGCGAGAAGTATTGTTGCATAACCTCGGTAAGCGAGTGATTGCGCGGTAACTCCAATAACGATCGAGACATAACGCCTTGCACTAGACGCTCGCTTTCTGGCTGCCAATTGCCATTGATATTGCGCATAGGCCCTAAAGGTACGGAGTAGTCGCCATCGGAGGTTTGATCAGCAACCAAGGTTGCTCCTCGAAAGTTGGTTAACTCTAAGGCATTTACGCAGACAGGGCCGCTTAACAGTAGTCCAAAAGCAATAATTTTTAGGGATTTCAATCGACCTGCCATTTTCACGAGAACTTGCATTAAATTATTTTTAGCCATTATTTGTTAGAAACGCGAGTGTATTTTAGGAAAAGACAATAACCGCTCAAGATAATTAGTCAATGACAGCTTAAGATTATTCGGTCTGAACTTGATGATGACTAATATTCAACCAGAAAAACACCCGTTATACATTGATATTCATCGGCCAAATTGTTGAAATGAAAAACGGGAAAATTGTACGAGTAATAGAGCTTAAACCTTTAGAAACCTCTAACTAACTCGCCCCTGATTTAATCAGAGGTCAGAAATTGGCAATACGATTTCCAATTTCTTCACAATTTCAATCACTTACTGCTCTTGAAATTGGCGACACATCCTTGTGTAGCAAGAAACTCTAGGTTAATCAAAGTTTCCTTTAATTTATTAGGCTTATTGTTAATGAGCTTATAGAAAAACATGAAAACCAATCCAAACTGATTAGCTTCCATATCCATTGCGCTCATACAGGTAAATATTTACTCACGAGTGCAGTTGTGAAAACAATTGATTGACCGCATCGGCCACCTCATTAACACGAGTTTCCATATGTAAATGGTGGCTGCCGTCTAAGAGAGTTACGCTAATTTTGGGGAAATGATTAAGTTCTTCACGCAGGTTTTTAACATGATGACTAATGCCGTTTTCCGCTAATATTAAATTGCATTGCGCTTCAATTTTATGAACAAATGCGTGTTGCTGATTACGGGTAAGCTTAATCGCCGAAGGTAATTGTAAATTGGGATCGGCTCGCCAAATATAACCGCCCTCGTGGGCTAAGACACCTCTTTCGGCGAGCAGTTCTGAACTTTCGCGAGCAATGGGAAATATAGAATTCATGCGTGCTTCTATGGCTGCATCCCAACTTGGATACACGGTTGCGCGTTTACGGCGAGGATTTAAAACCTGAGCAACGCTCTGGGCGAGCTGACGTGGTGCATCTTCTTCATTAACTGGCTCAGGCCAAATACCGTCAATTAAAGAGAGTGCTTTAATTCGCTTTGGAAAGGTACCAGCAGCTAAGGTTGCTACCATAGCACCACGGGAATGACCTAATAGCGAAAACTCTTGCCATTGCAACGCATCAGCAACGGCAAATACTTCGGCAATGTCTTCCCATAAATTATAGGGTGCAAGATGTTTTCGGTGATCGCTAAGACCATGACCGGCAAGATCTAGCGCTACGACGTGAGCATCCATTAAAGGCGCGATGCGATTAAAGCTCGCACAGTTATCCAGCCAGCCGTGTAACGCAATTACTTTATGAGATTTTTCTCGCCCCCAAACCCGCGCCTGTAATTTTATATGGCCCAAGTCAAATTCTTGTTCTGTGTAGTGATGCAAGTTAAACCTCGGTACGCTCGTAACAATAATCGATTGGGAACTCAGTAAAGAAGCCTAGAGTCGCCCACAACACTCGCCGGTGTTGCCAATTTCATTAACGTTAAGTTATTGAAATCATGTAGAAATTAGCAATCGCTTTTACAACGCTTACCTCTGAGAAAATCAGATAGATAGCCATCAGCAATTCGCTATTATTGTTCAGTCGTCGACGAGATACAATGCAAATTACGGCAAGAATTAGGCACAAAAAACACCAGAGTATTGCAACATAAGGGTATTGAGTACCTTTAATACCTCACGGAAAAGAAACCCTCATTAACCTAGAGTTTCCAGTGGCACACACTTGTGTCACCAACTTCAAGAACCGCAAGTAATTGAAATTGCGAAAACAGTGAAATCGCATCTTCAATGTCTGCCCGCTGATTAAATCACGACGGGATTAATCAGAGGTTGCTAAATTATGTAATTCAACCAGTTTAATAATAATCAGGTCGTTTAGGTTTAATGGGAGCCAGTAGCATAAAGAAGATCCACGCAAACCAAGATACAAATAAGGTTAATAGAATCCATGCTAATTTTTCGGCAAATGTAACCTTGCCAGAAAACAGTATAAAAATAATAGGCAACCACCAAAATAATAAACCAATAATAATGAATGGTAATGTTAACAGTCCGATAAGCGCTTCCATATACGAGAAAAAGTCCTCTTTAACAATTAAAAATACGTTTTAAGATTTCAATACCAAAAAAATATAGGAAACTCTGATTAACCTAGAGTTTCTCGCGACACAAGGATGTGTCGCCAATTTCAAGAACGGTAAGTGATTGAAATTGTGAAGAAATTGGAAATCACATTTTCAATTTCTGTCCTCTGATTAAATCATGGATGAGTTAATCAGAGGTTCCTATATTTGATGCTGTAAAAATATTTTTGATCAGACAATGACTGTGACCATCAATGAAACCATGCTTTTTAGCGTTATTTAAAATAATTCACAGTATTTACAAATAACACGAGCTGTAGCCATAAAAAGCATTTCATGTTTTAGAATAACCCCTGAATTAATTCAGAGGTTTCTACAGCAATTTAAATAATTAACCTAATTTACGAATACCAACAGCGTGTCGTAACTCTTGCACTAATGGTTTGGCGAATTCTCGGGCTCTTTCAGCGCCTTGCAGCAAGATTTTTTCAACTTCTTGCGGTTTTGCCATTAATTCTTCGTATTTTTCACGAGCGGGAGCAATTTCTTCATCAATTAATGCACACAATTGTTTTTTAGCTTCGCCCCACGCAATGCCTTCGGCAAATTGAGCACGCATGTATTGCAATTGCTCAGCATTGGCAAATGCTTGCCACACTTGGAAAACCGTAGAAGTTTCTGGATCTTTAGGTTCACCGGGCTCAAGCAAATTGGTTTTAATTTTATTAATGTGTTTTTGCAATTTTTTAGGCGGTAAAAATAACGGAATGGTATTGCCGTAACTTTTACTCATTTTACGACCGTCTAAACCTTGTAAAACCGCAACGTGTTCGTCGACCTGAGCTTCTGGCAGTACAAATTTTTCGCCGTAATGATGGTTAAATCGACCGGCAATATCACGAGCCATTTCTACGTGTTGAATTTGGTCTTTACCAACCGGAACTTTATGAGCATTAAAAATTAAAATATCTGCGGCCATTAAAATGGGGTAACTGTACAAACCCATATTAATGCCAAAATCAGGATCTTCACCCGCTTCTTCGTTTTCGGCTACCGCAGCTTTATAAGCGTGCGCGCGATTCATGAGCCCCTTCGCCGTTAAACAGGTTAACAACCAACAAAGCTCTGGAATTTCGGGAATATCGGATTGCCGATAAAACACCGCTTTTTCTGGGTCTAAACCACAAGCCAGCCAGGTTGCCGCAATCTCAGCGGTAGACGAATGCACAAGATCAGGATCACCACATTTAATTAAGGCGTGATAATCGGCCAAAAAATAAAACGATAGATTGTCATCACTTTTACTGGCTTCAATTGCCGGCCGTATTGCACCTACGTAGTTGCCGAGATGTGGTGTACCTGTGGTGGTAATACCAGTAAGAATTCGTTGTTTTGTCATTGTTAGGTGTTAACTCTTGCGTTATTGCTTCGCAGCTGTTCAAATTTACGCCAATTAAGGCCTTTTCATCTGCCAATAATAACGAGTTTGAACTTAGATGGCATTGCTTAGCTGATTGGTTTACGCGCTAACGAGAAATCTTTTCGAAAAACTTCCGGTACAGCGGCCCTAAATCAGCCCAACTCAATTGCATACACAACGAATCTTGCGTTTGTTGCCTTAATTGAACAAACGTTTTTTCTGATTCCGTCGATAGCAAAGAAACGAGTTTTTCGCCAAGTTGACGAGCTTCTTGAATGGGATCGTCGATATTACTTGGATACAGGCATTCTCGCGCAAACCACTGTGGATAAGCCATGCGTGCAGGCGCAATGGGAATACAACCTACGCGTGCGGCTTCGATCATCGCGAGGCCCTGAAAGTCGTGAATGGCCGTTGATAGAACTAGTTGCGATTGCGACAAGACTCTCTGATACTCTGCAAAATCCTCGATGTAACCCCAGCGCCCAAGTGCGTTGCTTCCCTCAAGCAACGCTTTAATCTGTTTGAATTCTTTAGGGCTGTGGCGAAAACTTGCGCCAAGTACATGGAACTTAAAATCACCCATTCGCCCCTGATCATCCAACCATTGCAACAATAACAGAAAGCGGTCTGGACCTTTATCCCATTCCCAACGATGGTTCCAAACAACCTGCAATGGCAAACCGTTTAATACCTCGCTCTTAGCGTCACCTTCACCCATCGTCGAAGGTCGCTCGCCAACAGGAACAGGAATTACCGTGCTTTTTTGTTTTAGCTGCTCAATTAATCCCGCTGGAACACCATCGGGGAGCTTTTTGAGTAATGCTTTGGCGCCATGGAAAAAGGTTTTTTCATTAAACGACGAGTTAAACACAATGCCATTGGCGCAAAGTGCGCTGTATATAGAAGTCATTTGGACCTCTACCAAACCTTGCTGCAACTGATTATCGGGATAGGCGAACTGATTTTCGTGAAAATAAACAACCGTTGGAATAGTTGCCAAGTTAGGCCGAAATCCGCGTAACGCGGATAAATCAACCATTGAGGTTGCGACAATAAGATCGTAGGGCTCAGACAAGCTCGGATAATCACCCAAACCCCAAGTTAAACTGTTACCTCGTACTCGCCAGTTAAAAAAACGCCCCGCCAAAGTCTCTTGGGACCAGTTCCAATCGGAAAAATAGTTCACCAAGCCATCGGCCCAATATTTGTGGCTGGCGCTGTGATAGGCCGACAGTAAAAGTACGTTTTTCATAAGACATTTGTTGATAGGACAAATATTGATAGAAATTTGCGAAGAATCCTATCGAAAACACAGGTGCAGGTAAAAAATAAAGAAAGGATGAAAGGTAGGAGCAGAAGCCTCTGCCTAAAAGACAAAGGCTTCTTTAAAAAGGTTCTTTAAAAAAGTCCTAATTGAGCAGCGTTATGAATAACACTGCTCAGAGTGATTTAAGATCACAGCACTTAAGCCAGTTTGCAGTAGTAACTGCACCGCTACCTTACTGCGGCTACCGCCATCGTCGGTAACGACATAGGTGTAACCGGGATCTAAAGATTGAATATTATCGCGCAGTTTACCCAAGGCAATGTTGCGGCTGCCGCGTACACAAACATGGCGATGCTCGATCGGCAAACGCACATCAAGCAATTGCACTTGTGGGCCAAAATCATCAATTTGATCGCGCTCGATGTACTTAAACAGAGGATTTTGCAAGAGTTCAACGAAATCTTCTTTGGACAAACGCATCAAGCTGCCTTTAGTTTGCATTTTTACGCTGGCATTGCGAGTGGTATCGCCCACTAGAGCTTCTTCACCAAAGTAACTACCTTCGCTCAACTGGATAGTATTACCGCCGCTCAAAGGAATTACTTGCACAGAACCAGAGGCTATAACGTAGAAATAATCGCCCGGATCGTTAGCTTCAAAGATAGACTGTCCCGCTTCAACCTCAATCTCTTCAAACTGACTGAACAATTTTTGGATGTTAGATGCCGGAATCGATGTAAATAATGGTGACTCAAGCAATTGGCTCATCCAATCGTTGCGCTCGGTATCAAGCTCCGGAGATTGCGGAAAAACATAGGCATCTAGGTAGTTGATTTCTGAAGTAACAAATCCAGAAGTTTCTGAAGAACTCACCGCAGCAGCGGCGGCTACGGTTTCTTGGTTATTCTGTGACTCAGACTTAGTCAGAACAGCATCAACGACATGTCGGTTCAGTTCTAGAATAACCACGTCACTGGCGGCTACCGCAGATTCTTTACTGGGATTTAGTTCGTTAAGTGCGTATCTAGCTTCTTCGTGATTAAGATCGATATGACGACTTTGGAAATTAGCGTCAACTAATTTCACCTCGCCATCTACCAGATAATAAAGGCTCGGCAAATCCTTACCGCGTTTGAATACAATTTTTCCCTTTGTGTATTTATCAATTTGGCTCTTGTCGCAAATTGCTTCTAGGTATTTTCGATCCAAGGTAGAAAACGGATGAAATGTACTCAATTGCTCAGGCGTTACTGCCATCGACGATGTTCCTCTACAATTTTTGATATCACATGTGTACGGGGAATTGTAGTCAAATGACAAAAAATAGAATTGATAGACTCGATTGTACTAAAGTGAGGCTATTCAAGTTTTTGGAAATTAGTGAACAAAGACCTAATTTATTTTTATCAAAAACAGTAAATTTATAACTAATAAGTATTAAAAAATAACAAACGTTCAGAAATGAGTGACTCATTCCGGCCAAGCTGTGCCTTGAATGTAAATATGCGTCAAAGATTGTCAGCTAACCGGGTAATGTCACAAGAACATCCAAAGCAAGAATCCACCCAGCACCATTCGATAGATTACGAACGGCAACATGCCAATACGTTCGATAAATGCTAAGAAGTAATGAATGCAAAGATACGCACTGATGCCCGACAACACGGTACCAATGCCTAAATCTAGCCACTCCACAGAACCGGATTCGAGCAGCTCGATGGTTTTGAACAGCGCCCCCAAAACAATGATGGGAATCGACATAAAAAACGAGAATCGCGCCGCATCTACCCGCGTAAAGCCCAAGAACAACGCGGCGGTAATGGTAATTCCTGAGCGAGAAGTTCCGGGAATTAACGCCATTGCTTGCGCAAGACCAATAACTAGAGCGGTAAAAATTCCGACTTGGTAGATATTTTTATGAAGCTCAGTGCGGCGATCGGCAAAATATAAAGCGACACCAAAGACCAACGTAGTTACCGCAATGACCAATCCCGAACGGAAATTGGTTTCAATGTAGTCGTTAAATAACAAACCAAACAGACCGGCGGGAGTGGTAGCGATGATGATCATCCACGCTAGGCGACTGTCATCAGTTTGGCCGTTTGAACCAAACTGCGTACACCAAGCGCCAATCATGTTACCGACATCTTTTCTAAAGTAGGCAAGCACCGCGATGAGCGAACCAAAATGAACAGCAACATCAAACGCTAAACCTTGGTCGGGCCAACCCAAAACCTCTTTGGGAAGAATGAGATGCGCCGAGCTAGAGATCGGCAGAAATTCGGTGATACCCTGAATCAGTGCCAACAGAATGATTTGAATTAAGTCCATGGGTTAATACTTCCTTAGCCAGTAGCATTGATTTCAACCACACATTACAACCATACATTACAACTTAGTTGCGAATACGGACTCGTTTTTCCCAAGCAACCTCATCACGCAAATAAACAGGTTCAACGGAGCCAATATCTTGTAACTCACCGTCTACAAACTTACCTTTGGCAACCGCTAGTATGTCTAAGGCACTGGCGAAAACGTCCGGCTGACACTCTGGAGCATCTTCCCGCAACTGGGAGAATGCATCTAAAGCCCAAGCTGAACCCACTAAAATTTCTTCACGCTCAATCAATTCAATAGCCGAGTCAAAACCTAAAACCGCTTCGTTTTGCTTCGCTACCACCACGCCGTTATGTAACTGATATTTACCCAGGTACACCTCTGACATTCGTGCATCAAGACCAACACTGACCGTGGAAGTCACCGATGAGTTTTTTGCAAAATACGCCGCTGCCGTTGCCGCTAAAGTAGAAACCGGAATGACCGGCAACTGCGCGCCAAAGGCCAAACCTTGCACAACGCTCATGCAAATTCGCACACCGGTAAAAGAACCGGGGCCTTGTCCAAATGCAATAGCATCGAGATCAGTAAGGGCGAGCCCTGATTCTGCAAGAACTTCATCGATTAATGGCAAAAATAACTTCGCGTGTTGGCGAGCTTCGGTTCGGATTTGAGAGTACAGACGGTCTTCATTGCACAGAGCGACACTGCAAGATTCACCTGAGGATTCGAGACTGAGAATTTTCAAGGGGATATAACGCTTTGATTGGTAAAGGTCTTAGATTAGCGACCTAAGCTCGGTTAGGCAATTTGAATTGTACCGAACAACCTAAAACCCAAACCTAGAAGCACTTTTTGTAGAAAATCTAATCGATTAAAGCTATTCAAAAACCCTGAATGGCTTCCATACTCACAGATATGCGTTCAAACCTACAAAAAACACACGCACAGCTAACGCAATAACATTCCAAGATTCCTACTGCCGTGAATTTGCAGGCTATTGTGAATTTAAGGCCATAAAACGCAAAAAACGCCACTAGGGCGTTTTTTGTAGAACCAGTATTACCAGCGGTGACTTATTTCAACGCCGCAAACACTTTTTGTTTGATTTCAGCAACATCACCAACGCCTTCAACGCGCGTGAAAACAGGTGCAGGATCATCACCTTGTGCTTCTAGATTGCTGTAGAAGGCAACCAAAGGCTCGGTTTGCTCATGGTAAACAGACAAACGTTTACGAACGGTTTCTTCGGTGTCATCGGCGCGTTGAATCAAAGGCTCACCGGTTTCGTCGTCTAAGCCTTCGGTTTTAGGTGGGTTGTAAACCACGTGATAAACACGGCCAGAACCTTCGTGAACACGACGACCACTTAAGCGAGATACGATCTCTTCGTCGTCAACGTGAATTTCCATCACGTGATCGATGGTAACGCCACCGTCAAGCAAGGCTTCTGCTTGTGGAATGGTGCGTGGAAAACCGTCGAACAAAAAGCCGTTTGCACAGTCTTCTTGGGTAATACGCTCTTTAACCAAGCTGATGATGATTTCATCAGAAACCAGACCGCCGGAAGCCATGATGTCTTTAACTTGTAAACCAAGTGGAGATTCAGCCTTAACTGCAGCTCGCAGCATGTCACCGGTAGAAATCTGAGGGATAGAAAACTCTTCCATGATCAGTTGGGCTTGAGTGCCTTTACCGGCACCTGGCGCGCCGAGAAGAATGATCCGCATAGTAGCTCCTGTAATCTCTGATTTTTTATAAATGTCGTAATAGAATTCTGCTGCGAATTTTTGACACACAGGATGTGATGCCGATCGCTTTTGGCCGGTACCTTACACGCGCACAAGCTTTATCTCAAGTTACCAAATGGTCTACCTTCAAAAGTTGGTCTAAAATCGTCGCGATTTTGACTTAATTACAATTGCTGAATTTTGCGAACAGTTTTTTGAAATTTAACGAAATTTGGCGTTCTAATTAGCTTTTATCGAATTAATTACTCTTCAATTAGCTTCATACTGTCTAAAAAGACGGTATTTAAAGAGCCAAAGGATTTAATCAATCGCGTTTACAGATAAACAATAGGAGCCTCTGATTAACTCATCCGTGATTCAATCAGGGTTTCCAATACTTATTAAAACTACCGTTTGCTTTTGAGCAAATTATCAACACACTCCTGTACCCAGTCCATAAACTTTTGCGTTCGCACCGACAATAATCGCCTTGATGGATACACAAACGACAAAGGCATATCCTGCGCTCCGTATCTATCTAACACCTGCAACAACTCGCCATTTTCGAGAAATTCACGCACGCCTACTTCGGGAAATTGAGCGATGCCTAAACCAGCGAGGCAGGCGCTTAAGTAGGCATCGGTACCAGCCACGGTTATGCGATTTGGCATGGTAAGGTAATTAACTTGCCCATCAATGACGTATTCGAATTCGGAGCGCGTTGATGTCATGTCGGGCGAGTAATCGATCAGATAATGCCGACTCAACTCGTCAAGAGAACGGGGTTCACCGTAGGTTTCTCGATAACTAGGACTTATGCAATTGACGAATCGATAGGTAGCAATAGGTCGTGCCACGAGATCACTATCGATAAGATTTCCACCACGAATTACGCAGTCGAAACCTTCTTTCACCAGATTAACGCGGTAGTCGGCACAGCTGATTTTTATTTGTGTACTGGGATAACGCGAAAACCAGTCTGGAAGATTGGGCAATACCACGGTTGAAGCAAATCGACTCGGCATATCCACCTTTAAGGTGCCACCGAGTTCACCACTTTGCGCCTGAAAATGACTTTCGAGCGCGTCCACTTCGGCAAGAATATCTTTGACTTTATGCAGGTACTGACTGCCGTCTTCGGTAAGCGTTACGTTGCGTGTACTGCGATGAAATAATCGCGTATTGAGTGACTTCTCCAACAGCCTAATCGCAGACGAAATACTCGACTTGGGCAACCCCAAAATGTCCGCAGCTTGGGTAAAACTGCGCGTTTGCGCAACCACCACAAAACGCTGCATTGCTAAAAATTTATCCACAAGATTGTTCTCTAAAAGCAAACAGTACATATCTTTTTAGTGTGTTTATCCGAACAACACAAGTGCTTAATCTGAGCGCCTATCGATAAATACTTCTTTTGTTGGAGATCAGTTAATGAAAACTCAAAAAATAGCGGTGATTACCGGCGGCAGCAGAGGTTTAGGAAGAAGCATGGTCACGGCACTTGCCGAGAAAGGTATTAACGTGGTGTTCACCTACCATACCAATGCACAAGCCGCCCAAGACGTTATCAACACGGTGAAGAATTGGACCGATGTTAAAGCGGTAGCATTACCTTTGAACGTTGAAAACACTGCTTCATTTACAGATTTTGAGCAGTCTTTGCGCTCGGTATTGAATGCAGAATTTAAGCGTTCGAGCTTCGATTTTTTGGTCAATAACGCGGGCGTTGGCATAAACAAGCCCATTGAACAATTGACCGAAGTGGATTTTGACCGAATGGTCTCTATACATGCCAAGGCGCCCTATTTTCTCACCAAAACACTGCTTGATCTTATTGAAGACGAAGGTCGCATCATCAATATTTCTTCGGGGTTAACGCGCTTCGCACTACCCGGATTCAGCGCTTACGCCATGATGAAAAGCGCTATTGAAGTGTTTACGCGCTATCTAGCGCTGGAGCTTAAAGACAGAAAAATTCGCGTTAATACCGTGGCGCCCGGCGCTATTGAAACCGATTTTGGTGACGGGCTGGTTAGAGACAACCAACCGCTTAATGAACACATCGCTGGCCAAACAGCGCTGGGCAGAGTTGGCCAAGCGGATGACATTGGTGGTGTGATAAGTACTTTGTTAAGTAAAGAGAGCGGCTGGATTAACGGCCAGAGAATCGAAGTCTCTGGCGGAATTCATCTTTAACGCTGAACAATACCAACCTTATTATCGAAATCTACAGGAACTCTGATTAACCTAGAGTTTCTCGCGACACAAGGATGTATCGCCAATTTCAAGAAGGGTAAGTGATTGAAATTGTGAAGAAATTGGAAATCGCATTGTCAATTTCTGTCCTCTGATTAAATCATGGATGAGTTAATCAGAGGTTCCTATCGTCGAGATTTCTCGGCGAGCTTCACGGCTTCCCAAGCGGCATCCAGTTGCTCGTCACTGGCATCATTAAACGCGATGCCAGATTCTAACAATACCGACTCCATACCTTTAACTCGCCGCTCGAATTTGTGATTGTTTTCACGTAGGCAACCCTCGGCATCGATCCCTAGATAACGCGATAGATTAACAGTCATAAACATCAAATCACCCAACTCTTCGCGCACGTGGGGATCGACCTTGGCGGCCTGCTCGCTTCCGGCGACGTGAATGGCTTCTTTGATTTCTGCGACCTCTTCATCGATCTTATCGAGCACACCTTGAAGCGAGCGCCAATCCCATCCGGCTCTTGCCACTCTTTTTTGCAGCTTTTCGGCACGCGTTAACGACGGTAACCCCACGGGTACGTCGTCCAGAATTCCGCCTTGGCCTTTTTGCTTGCGCTCATCGGCTTTGATTTGCTCCCAATTGGTTTTTACAGCGCTGTCAGACTTGTCCTGGGGATCTATTGAACCCTGCAGATTCCCATCGGGAAATACGTGCGGATGACGTCGAACCAGCTTGGTAACTATGTTATCGACGATGACATCGAAATCGAACAGATCTCGCTCTTTAGCGAGCTGACTGTAGAAGATCACCTGAAACAGCAGATCACCCAGCTCTTCCGAAAGATGCTTGAGGTCGCCGCGCTCGATAGTGTCGGCAACTTCGTAAGCTTCTTCTATGGTGGAGTTGGTGATGGTATGAAAATCTTGCTTTAAATCCCAAGGGCAGCCTGAATCTGGATCTCTCAACCTAGCCATCAAATACTTTAAATCATCAATATTGTGCATGTTGATTCCCAAATTAAATGCGCGGAGTTTGTGAAATAGCCATATCCTACAACATTGAAGAATCCGTGACTAAATCAGCCTTGCTGGTATCGAGTGACCTTTAAGCCGTTGCAAAATAACGAACAGAGGTAAAAGTGAGAACCTATTCGAGCTTTCCTGTGGAGTAAAAGCTCGAATAGGTTGAGATGCGAGAACTTGGTAAAGAAGTTCTGATGAATTGCAGAAACGCTAGTGTGTTGTCGAATCTTTGGCGATTTTACGTCGCGCAGAGGCAATGTTGGGTAACTGATTAACACGTGCCAATACTCGACTTAACTCTTCGAAGCTTCGAATCTCAATGGTAATTTCCATATCCACCGTGTTTGAGTTCTTGTCAGACAAGGTTCGCATGGCACTGACGTTGATTCTTAAGTTATCCAACAACACCGTAATATCACGCAGCAATCCGTGACGGTCGAAGGCTTCCAAGATGATGTCCACAGAGTACATCTGCTGTGGTGCTTCACCCCAATCAACCTTGATGATGCGCTCGGGTTCTTCACCGCTGAGATACAAGATGTTTTCGCAATCTTGTCTGTGCACCGCCACACCACGACTCTTGGTAATGTAACCAACAATGGCGTCACCCGGAACAGGATGACAACACGCAGCGATAGTTGTGAGTAGGTTACCAACACCATCAATGTACAGATCTTTGCCAACATCTGAAGACGCTTTTGAGGTTAGCGACAACACCGGTACGTCGGGCTGCTGAATTCCAGACAGTTTTTGTGCAGCATTAAGAACTTGATGTACACCAAGATCACTAGCCCCCACCGCTGCGTATAAATCTTCCAGCGAGTTTAGATTCATATTCTGCGCAAGACGCTCAAAATCCAAATCCTGAATCGCCATGCGACGAAACTCTCGATCCAACATAACACGGCCGTCGGCGATATTTTGATCGCGCGCCTGCATTTTAAACCACTGCTGTACTCGGCCACGGGCACGAGAAGTGCGCAAATAGCCAAGGTCTGGCGACAACCAATCACGGCTGGGTGACTCGCGTTTTCCGGTAAGCACTTCAACTTGATCAGATGTTTTCAGCTGATAATTGAGCGGCACAATTCGGCCGTTAACCTTAGCGCCCGAACAGCGGTGACCAATATCGGTATGGATTTGATAAGCAAAATCCAGCGGCGTTGCACCCTGTGGCAAATCGATAATGTGACCTTCGGGTGTGAAGACATAAATACGATCTTGCTCAATACCATGGCTGAGGTGATCTTCCAGCGGATTACCGCCGCCAACCTCATCGTGCCATTCCAGAACTTGGCGCAACCATGCGATCTTCGCCTCGTAGCTGTCGCTCTTGGTATCACGGTCGGCACCTTTATAGAGCCAGTGAGCACATACACCAAATTCTGCTTCTTCGTGCATAGAATCGGTTCGAATCTGTACTTCTAAGACCTTTTGTTGCGGCCCAATCACAGCGGTGTGCAACGAGCGATAACCGTTCTCTTTTGGTGATGCGATGTAGTCGTCAAACTCATTGGGAATGTTGCGCCAAAGCGAGTGAACAATGCCCAATACCGCGTAGCAGTCGCGCACGGTCGGCACCAAGATACGCACGGCGCGAATATCATAAACCTGTGAGAAGCCAATTTCTTTGCGTCGCATTTTTCGCCAAATACTGTAGATGTGTTTGGCTCGACCCATGACCTTGGCTTTAATTTTTGCAGCACCCAACTCGGTCTCAAGAGTCTCAATAACGCGATCAATAAAACCTTGCCGATCCAGGCGTTTTTCGTCCAACAATTTAGCGATACGCTTGTATTCAGCCGCGTGAAGATAGCGGAAGGCTAAATCCTCTAGCTCCCACTTGATGTGACCGATACCCAGCCTGTGTGCCAGCGGCGCGTAGACTTCAGAAACCTCGCGCGCAACTCTCATTCGCTTGTCTTGAGGAGCATTCTTTAAGGTACGAATAACGATGGTTCGCTCGGCCAGCTTGATGAGTGCAACACGCACATCATCTACGATGGCAACCAGCATCTTACGCACCTTTTCGGTTTGTTCTTTCGATTGACGACCAAAGACTTCGCCACCGGTGTCATTGCGCATACCGGTAATGGCCGCCATACCGATCACACCACGAATCAGTTTAACGACCTCTTTCCCGAAGTCGTCTTCGATGGCATCTAAATTGACCTTTTGTTCACGAACAGCGCGATACAGCATTGCGGCGATAAGCGATGATGAATCGAGTTTAAGGTCAGAGAGAATTTCAACCATTTCGACACCAACCGACAGACAAGACTGGCGCCACGGATGATCTTCCGGGCCATTGTCATCGGCATGTTTTACAGTGTGAATAGCTTGAATGAGCTTACCTCGGCCGAGGTCGCCCAGAGCGATGGTGTGATCTATATGATCAACCCAAGATTTAATATCGAGTTCACCCCCTTCATTCAAGGGCAAATCGGCGCGAACTTTAACCATGTGTAGCCTTTTCAATCAAAAATGGACTGCATGTCCTAGACGATACGCAGTTTGTGTTGTAGCGCGTGAGCGCTCTAACCCAAACCAACACGCCGGTTTTATTTCCCTTGCTAACCACGCTTTTATTATAGTTTTCGTGCTTCTATCGTTCGTTATATTTGTGTCGAATTCACTAAAGTTCAAGCCAACACAAAACTGGCCATAACTTCGCTGTGATGAGTATGTGTGAACATATCAATCAACCCAAATTTGTCGAGTTTGTAGCTGTGATCGAGTAAATAAGCTGCATCACGAACAAACGTCACTGGATTACAGGACACGTAGACCAACACCGGGACTTTGAGTTTCTCGATCAGTGGCAGAATTTCTTTTGCCCCCGATCTGGGCGGGTCGAGTAAAACCCCCTGAATATCAGTCGAAACCCAAGCTCGCTGAGCTTGATTATCTTGTAAATTTTCCGCGACAAAAGACGCATTTTCTATACCAGACTTGATGGCATTGGCCCGCGCCTTCTCCACCATGGAGTCTGATAATTCCACTCCGGTAACCGCCCCAAAGATACGCGCTAACGCTAAAGAAAAGTTACCAATGCCACAAAATAGATCAAGCACATGAGCGATCTTGGGATTTGGAACATAAGAAGCGAGTAGATTTACCGCTTGATGCACCATTTTTGAGTTAAGAGATTGATTCGCCTGAATAAAGTCTGTTGGCGAAAAGTCGAGCGATAATTCGAGATGATCAAGGCTCAGCAGATAAGAAGGCGATGTATCTGGGTCACCCTCTGCTGAGATAACAGGATTAAAATACGTGATTTTGGACTTTCGACTAAGCCAGATATCGACTAAATGGCTTTCTTGATTCAGAAGTTCGTGCAAACGCTTAAGTATTGATTCATCAACATTGGCATTGAGTGTCAACACCACGGCACAACGTTCTTTTGTTTCAAGAAGATCAACTTGGTCGATACGGTAGATGATCTTATTGCTAGCCAGCCATTGTTGCAGCAGAGTCTGGCTGCGTTGATTGCCAAGACTAAGCACAGGACAACATTCGATAGCAACAACCGACTTACCTTCGCTCTCGCGAAAGCCCAAGACTCGTTCGCCAGACGCATTATTCCAAGCTGCCAATTTGGCTCGGTAGCGATAGCCGCGCTCAGACTGCATTAAAGGTGGTAGAACTTGGCTGGGTTCACAGCGCGCGAATTTCGCCAGTGACTCCAAAACCAGTTGTTGCTTTAACTCGATTTGTCGATCTTGAGAAAGATATTGCCAATCGCAACCACCACACTGGCCAAAGTGCTGGCAGAAGGGCTCAACACGTTCGGGTGACAGTTCTAAAATGGATTCGGTCTCGGCGTGCAGAACATTGCGATCGGCTCGAACAAATCGAACTCTCGCTCGCTCGCCCAGATAAGCGCCGCGAATGAATACGGTCTTACCCTCAAAATAGGCAATGCCGCGACCTTCGTTGGTAAGACCTTCCACCAAAAGCTCAGTTTTTTTGGGCAATTTGGCCTTGTTAGATTTTGACGGCTGAAAAATTCTTGCCAAGGAGAATACTCATAACGTGTAACACAAAATTGACGTCAGACGGCCTAACGTCTCGACAATGCTTCTTATTAGTCTTGCTTAAAAACACCGGAAGACAAATACCGATCACCGCGATCGCAGATGATTGCAACAATAACCGCGTTCTCAACTTCCTGACTGATACGCAGTGCACCAGCAACCGCACCGCCGGAGGAAACACCGCAGAAAATTCCTTCCTGACGAGCCAAAGCACGCATGGTTTGCTCAGCTTCAATCTGGCCCATATTGATGATGCGATCGACACGGGTCTCATCAAAGATAGTGGGAAGATACTCTTTCGGCCACCGACGAATACCCGGAATAGCCGCGCCCTCTTCGGGCTGCAAACCAATTATTTCTACGGCTGGATTCTGCTCTTTTAAATACCGAGAGGTGCCCATGATGGTTCCAGTGGTACCCATGGAACTCACAAAATGCGTGATGGTTCCCTGGGTTTGAGTCCAGATTTCAGGGCCAGTACCTTCGTAGTGAGCCAAGGGATTGTCGGAGTTACCAAACTGATCGAGCACCTTGCCTTTACCCTCCGCTTGCATTGCCAAGGCTAGGTCGCGAGCACCTTCCATACCCTGCTCTTTGGTAACAAGGATCAACTCGGCGCCATAGGCGGTCATTGCATCTTTACGCTCTTGGGTGGCGTTATCGGGCATAATTAGGATAATGTTAATACCTTTAATTGCCGCCGCCATAGCAAGGGCAATACCGGTATTACCGCTGGTAGCTTCGATAAGCGTATCGCCGGGTTTGATGTCCCCACGCGCAATTGCTCTAGAAATCATCGAGAGCGCAGGTCGATCTTTAACAGAACCCGCAGGGTTATTTCCCTCAAGCTTTACCAAAATGGTATTAGATGTATTGCCCGGTAACCGCTGTAATTTCACCAGCGGTGTATGACCAATACAGGTTTCGATCGTCGGAAAATGAATCATTAACTGGCACCCAAACAGAACTGCTTTCTAAGCTAATTTTGAATACGCAAGAATGCGTAAATTATAAAATCCTAAAATAGCCATTCTATCAAAAAGATCAGATCAGGGCTTTTGAAAATTTTCGAACCAATCAAGCGAGAGCATCACTGTATTTATACAGCTGATGTACTGCTTTATGGTGGTATAAAGTCTTGGTGAAAGCTTTTGCTAATTTATAAAAATATCGACCGATTAAAGAGCAATAATCAACCAACTCAACGCTCTATTAGTGCTAAAAAACGGACTCAAAAGTAAAAGAAAATCTAATAGCTAAAGATTTGAAAGGAATGAAATAAATCATGGTCAAGTTTGGTTTACAATCACCTCATTCCAGAAAAAAACTTACCCGTAGCTATATGTACTTCAGACAAGTCCAAAATTTATTGAGAAAACTCACCCTGATACCCATCTTTTTCACCGCGTTGGTTTTGGGTGTCACCTTGGCGACCTTTTACTTTTACGAAACGAGTAAAACGGCAAAAGATCAAGCGCAGAACCTAGCATCAATCAGTGCCGAGTTGAGCAGTCCTTACGTTGATCGAAGACTCGCTGACCGATTGCAACACGCTCTAGCTGCCATCATTCAACACGAACAAGTTAGAAGTATTCGAATTTTAGACATCGATAAAAATATTATTACCCACATAGGGCCGCGATACTTAGAAAAATTTCCTACCGAAGAATGGCTGACACGCTCGGTCAACAGTGCGCCCATACAGTCCAGTATTCTCAGAATATCGCATCCCATTTTTTCGAGAAATCAGGGCGAAATTATCGGCTGGACCGACATCGCTTTTGACACCAGTGCCTCGCGTTATTTATACATTGAAATGATCTTAGCGATTTTAATCATTTGCTTAATCTCGCCGGCCTTAATTGCTCTGTTCTTGCAAAATAGAGTCAGTAAATTAAAACCCGATTTAGAAAGTATTGAAGAAAAAATTCAAGCCATTATTCACGGCGATTATCAGTATTGCATTCATTTACAGCCGAATAATGCCTTAGCACCCTTAGCTGAAGACTTAAACGCAATTTCAGAATCGGCGGCACACGCGAAGACCGAGCTGGTTAACAATTTAGAAAGCTCACTTGCAGAACTGCAAGAGACCATGGAAACCATTGAAATTCAGAATATTGAATTGGATATTGCGCGCAAAAAAGCCTTGGAAGCGAACGAAGTAAAATCAGAGTTTTTGGCCAATGCCAGCCACGAATTCAGAACTCCGCTCAACGGTATTATTGGCTTTACTCAACTGATGTTAAAAAGCGATGTGAGCGAATCACAGCTCGAATACTTACGCACCATTGAGTCTTCTGCTCAAGGTTTATTAACCATCATCAACGATATTTTAGACATCTCTCATATTGAAGCGGGCACCGTTAAACTGGATTACATTCCCACCCGACTTGATAAGGTTATCGAAGAAACTTTGCAAATTTTAGCGCCTACGGCATTTGCAGCAGGAAAAGAATTAAATTATTGGTTAGACACCAAATTACCAATGCGCGTTATTAGCGATCCCTTAAGAATTAAGCAAATTCTGACAAATCTTCTCAATAGTGCTATTGAGCATTCCAGTTCATCGGGTATTTTTTTAAAGGTGTCCCACGATACAGCCTTAGATAATCGAACCATGGGAACTGACGTTTATGGTTATCTATTTGAAATTGCAGGCTTCGAAAATCCATTAAATCTAGATACCGAGTCAGCATTACGTGCATTCTCTAAGTTAGATGCAGGCTCTACACGCAGTAATGAAAACGGTTTAGGACTTGCCATATCAAAAGGTTTAATTAACGCCCTTGGCGGCAGTTTAGGTTACAGCAACGATGCTTCAAAACCTGTTCTGTATTTCTCTATTCCGTTAAATGAAGGTCAAGATGAGTCAGACTCACCTAAAAAAGCGTTAAATGGAATCTCGGTAACCTTGTGCACCGAAAATGAAGCTTTATCTCTTCAACTTCGGCAAATATTCAGCGACTGGAAAATTAATTTAACTGAGGTTTCTAAAGCTGCAAACATTATTCAAACCCTCGATAAATTACAAAGCCAAAACCGCGTCCAACAGCTGCTTATTATTGATATTCCGGTAGATTCGTCCAAAGTTAAACGCCTGAAAAAACTTGAGCAGACTCTATATCAAGTTAACCATCAGTTCCGATGCAAATCGATTTTGGTTACCACACCCAATCATCAAAAAGAATTATCCAATATTCAAATCCATAATTCGGTGGTGTTTGTAAATAAACCGCTCATTAAAGATCGCCTTTACAAAATCATGTGCGACCATTTAAATATCAATAAACACTCCGTAATAAAACCTGCTGCCGATTTTTTAAAACAAGGTAGAAAACTCAAAATATTAGCTGTTGATGATAACCCTGCGAACCTTATGTTGGTGAAAGAATTCCTAACCAACATGGGAGTAGATGTAAGCACAGCCGATACAGGACAAGATGCTATTGATGCTTGCGGCAGCAAAAATTTTGACCTGATTTTTATGGACATACAAATGCCTAAAATTGATGGCATTACCGCAACGCAAAAAATCAGAGAAAAACAACCAAGTGGACAACGAACACCCATTGTTGCATTAACGGCACATGCGGTGAATGATCGCAAATCTGAATTATTACTAGCTGGACTGGACGATTATTTAAGTAAACCTATTACTCAAGAACAGCTTTCGCACGTAATTCAACGCTGGTGTCAACACGCCGATTTAAAAGTCCAAGAACCACTAAAAACAGGCACAGTTACCCCCATAACAGATGCTACCAAGCGCATAGCAAAACAAAACGTTGGCGATGACGGCATTATTCCCGTTGAAGTTTCTAAATTAAAATCCGCCGAGAAAATCTCAGCTCAAGAGCCATTACCCGTAACAAAAAATCTGGGCAAAAAAGTACTCGAAAAGCCCGTCGACATAGATCAGTGCATTGCTTTATGTAACAACAACACACGTCTCGCCAAAGATATGTTGGCACTATTATTAAATTCTTTAGACGATAATAAATCGGCCATTTTAAAAGCATTAGAATCAGAAGATTATGACGCACTGCAAGAGATTGTGCATAAACTTCGGGGCGGCACGAGCTACACCGGCGTACACAAACTAAAACATATCAGCACCGAATTTGATAAGGCTTTAGTGAATGGAGAAACCGAACAAGTACCCGAATTTTCTAAATCATTATTATTCGCCATCGACGAACTTATCGATTGGCAAGAAGAATACGACTTAGATGTAATGTTTGAAGAATAATTACTTATTTTGTAATCGACCGAGCATTTGCCCGTAGATTTTTCGACTGTTTAAAGGCTTATCACCAAGAAGATAATCGATCATTATTCGATTAATAATTTTCGCGGTTTTTCTGGTACCTTCTCTTTGCAGACCGAATTTAGATAGCTCGACAAGATGAGGGCCCGAAAACAATAGAGACTGGCCCCCAGCTTGTCGATTTCTGAAAGTACTTTCTGATAGAAAATCGTCTTCCGTAATAAAACCACGCTCGGGCAAAAGTACGTAATTTGTATCAATATTGAAAATACATTCGGAGTGATCGGTGGTCGTAAAACCAATCTCGTACCCAAGATGTTTTATCAATGCCGACTCAAAACTTCTGAGTACAATTTCTTCCTCAGAACGTGAAGGGTTTTGTCCAAGAGTATTTATGGTAAGAAGATACTGACCAAACAATTCAATGGAGTTTTCAGCAACAGGTAATAGTTTTAATAATAATTCGTTGAGATAACAGGCACTGTAAAAAATAAGCCCTTTAAGGTGAACTGAATTTCCGCTGGATTCAATTGAAATCAATTGTTTCAATTCAGACTGCCCTTGCCAAGAAATACTCAACGGCATAAAGGGCTGATACAAAGAAAGATAACCTTTAAAGCTTAACGCTTTTTTGGCGACCGCAGAAACCTTTCCATAGTTAGGGCAAAAAAAATCCAGTATGAGTCCGGTTTCTCGGTATTTTTGAGTTCGTAAAATAAAGGCAGGATTTAAAAAATTAACAGCCATCTGAGCGCCACAATCGCTTTACTCAAAATCGTGATACCCCAAGCTTCTTAACGCACGTTCATCATCGGACCAGCCCGATTTAACCTTGACCCATAAATTCAACATAACTTGTACGTCGAACAAATTTTGCAGATCTACACGAGCTTCACTACCAATGAGTTTTATTCGACTGCCACCATCGCCAATTAATATCTTCTTTTGACCTTTGCGTTCAACAAGAATCAAGGCGCTGATCGTTAACAAAGAACCATTGTGAGAAAACTCTTCAATTTCAACGGTCATTTGATAGGGTAATTCATCACCTAATTGACGAGTAATTTTTTCGCGAACAATTTCCGCGGCAATAAAACGACTGCTACGATCAGTAATTTGATCTTCTGGGAAGAAAAACTCACTTTCGGGTAAATACGACTGAATAAGTTTTTCTAAGCGATCAAGATTACTCGATCGCAATGCCGAGATGGGAATAATATGATCGGGAGATAAGGTTTCTGTCAACATCGACAAATGCGGTAACAGAGTTTCTTTATCTTCAATTTGATCAATTTTATTAACGGCAATAATAATTGGCGTACCGCTGCTGGCGATTTGGGTCGCAACCCATTCGTCTTCTTCGGTCCATTGAAGCTTATCAACAACAAAAATAATTAAATCAACGTCTTTAAAAGCATTGGTCGCCGATTTATTCATGAAGCGATTTAAAGCTTTGGAGTGACCTAAATGAATCCCAGGAGTATCAACAAAAATAGCCTGTACATTATTCTCAGTTTTTATTCCGAGCATGTTATGGCGCGTTGTTTGGGGTTTACGGGATGTAATGCTGAGCTTTTGGCCAAGCAAATGATTCAGTAAGGTAGATTTGCCTACATTCGGACGACCAACAATCGCTACATACCCACAGTAGGTTTTGCCGTTATTTTCAGAAACATCTGTAGTCATGACTGCAACTCAACTAAAGCCATTTGTGCCGCTTTCTTCTCGGCTAATTTCTTGTTTTTAGCCGATGCGATAAAAGGTTCATCGCGACCTATTATCGTACAACTTACTGTAATTACTTGACTGTGTGCCTCACCCTCAAAAGACTCTATGGAGTATTTTGGCAGGGGTTTACCTTGAGACTGCAAAAGCTCTTGTAGCTGTGTTTTGGGATCTTTTAATACCAATTCTAGCTGAAGTAACTCTAACCGAGTTTTAAACCACAACAGTACGCAGTTACGACTGATATCTAATCCAGATTCTAAGTAAATACCAGCAATGATGGATTCAACAGCGTTCGCTAAAATTGAATCACGTTTGAAACCGCCACTTTTTAGTTCACCCTCGCCCATAATTAAGCAATCACCCAACTCTAATTCACGACCAATGTCGGCAAGTGTCTCGCCTTTTACCAGTGACGTTCTAAGTTGGGTGAGCTGTCCTTCTGTAGCTTCTGGAAACTTGTGAAAAAGGTACTCACCAATGTACATGCCCAACAATGAATCACCCAAAAACTCCAGCCGCTCATTATTGTTTGCGCCGAAGCTTCTGTGCGTTAATGCTTGGGTAAGTAATGCAGATTTTTGAAAATGATAGCCGATACGGTTCTGTAGGCGTTCTAACAATATGGGATTATTCACCGATAGGGTCACAGCACTTATTAGGAAATTTACTATCTAGCTGGTTATTGAATGTCATCACCGCATCTATGTTATAGAACATCTTGATTCTTTTTTCATAATTGATGTTGATTATGGTGCGACCATCTGATTTTTTAACGTCCAGCGCTTGAGGAATATCGCCACGAATACCATTCACTAAAAAACTGTTATTAATTGAAGAGCGAATTTCTTGCAGACTCAAAGACTCTACTCCACCAGGCGCTAAGGCGAGCTTTTTCAGTTCTGATCGAATGGTGTAATTATCGATATAACTTGGTGCTAATTTAAAAACTTGCGATGCAGCTAGGCCAATCAGCAGAATAACCACCAGCCAACCAGCCATACCCAAACCCAGCTGGCTATTTTTGCCACAAGGTTGTTTTTGAAGATTACGGAAAACAACAGCCATAGTAGATCCTAAATTATCAAGATTGTTTTTCTTATCAATTTGGATGTGATTATACCGATTTCCGAGTAAAACTATTGAATACTTCCCACATTTGAAAACGAGGGTATTCCAAAGGATTCCCAGTGCATCCAAATATACTCGGCTTTACCGACAATGTTTTCCGCTGGCACTGTACCCCAAACTCGGCTATCACTACTGTTATCACGGTTGTCACCCATCATAAAATAATGACCCTCTTCAACCGTCCATTCTCTATCTTGGAAGGCAATACGACCCGAAGAGATATTGCGCATTTTATGAGCAAAACCCTCTAGATTTTCTTCATAAACGCGGTAGTCAAAGTGTTCATCTGACGTGGTCTCAACGAACTCTAATGCTTGGCGTTTGCCATTAACGTAAAGAACATTGTTCTTCATTGCTATTTTGTCGCCAGGTAAGCCTATGACTCGTTTGATGTAATAAACCTGCTCACCAGGCTTAAAGAACACCATAACATCGCCGCGTTTAGGCTCATTAATAGAGATTAACTTATTGCGAAACACTGGCATACGAATGCCGTAGGTGTATTTGTTCACTAAGATAAAATCGCCAACCTCAAGGGTTGGAACCATGGATTCTGAAGGTATTTGAAAGGGTTCGTACAAAAACGACCGAAGCACAAATACAAGCGCTAGAACCGGGAAAAAGGATTTGGAATACTCAATTAGAACGGGTTCTTTTTTTACAGCGGAAATCGCCAAAGAATGCTGCTGCTTTATGTTTTCGTCTTCTAGATTGGAGCTCTTGAACTGATCATCAACCGCAGCCACTTGCAGCTTGCGCTTTGGCGCTAAGGCAATGATGTCAAAAAGCCACAGTAAACCGGTGACTGTTACCAGCACCATTAATATAAGAGGAAAATTAATAAAATCCATAACAAGCTAACTTTTTTGATTTCCATATTGGAGGCCATTGTTGATCCGACCTCACTCAAATAACCCAAATAACAATTTACTGTTTAATTTCAGCAACTTGTTGCGCAGCACTCTATTTTTAAGAACGTGTTTTTAAGAATCTACTTTCAAAACCGCCAAGAAGGCCTCTTGAGGAATCTCAACGCTACCAACCTGTTTCATGCGTTTTTTACCGGCCTTTTGCTTTTCAAGCAGTTTCTTTTTACGCGTCACGTCACCACCGTAACATTTAGCAGTCACGTTCTTACGCAGAGCTTTTACTGTGGTACGCGCAATAACTTGACCACCAATTGCAGCCTGAATGGCCACGTCAAACATCTGTCTTGGAATAAGCTCTTTCATTTTGTCGGCCAACGCTCGACCTTTGTATTGGGCGTTGTCGCGATGAACAATAATCGCCAGGGCATCAACTTTTTCAGAGTTGATAAGAATATCTAGACGCACTAGATTCGCGGGTTCAAAACGGCTAAAGCTGTAATCGAGGCTTGCAAAACCACGACTGACCGACTTCAAGCGGTCAAAGAAGTCCATCACAACTTCGTTCATGGGTAGCTCATAACGCACAGCGACCTGACCACCCACAAATTGTAGGTCTTTTTGAACACCACGCTTTTCAATGCAAAGAGTGATTACACTACCCAAATGCTCATTAGGAACTAAGATATTGGCTTCGCAAATTGGTTCACGCATTTCCTTGATATAACTGTTATCAGGTAACTTCGAAGGATTATCTACGTAAACAACTTCACCGTCGTTCTTTTCAACTTGATAAATAACGGTAGGAGCCGTGGTGATCAAATCAAGATCGTATTCACGCTCAAGACGCTCTTGAACGATCTCCATGTGCAACATGCCAAGGAAACCACAACGGAAACCGAAGCCTAAAGCGTCGGAACTTTCAGGTTCAAAAAACAATGAAGCATCGTTAAGTGTTAGTTTAGAAAGTGCATCGCGGAACGATTCATATTCGTCCGATGTGATTGGGAACATGCCCGCGTAAACCTGTGGCTTTACCTTTTTAAAACCGGGTAACGCGGGTGTATCGCTGGTTTGACTGTGAGTTAGGGTATCGCCAACAGGTGCGCCATGAATATCTTTGATTCCCGCGACCACAAAACCCACTTCACCGGCACGTAATTGCTTTTTCTCGACGCGTTTCGGCGTGAATATACCAACGCTATCTACAATATGGGCTTTACCAATGGATTTAGCGATGATTTTATCTTTAACGGATAATGTGCCTTGCTTAACACGAACCAGGGACACTACACCTAGATAGTTGTCAAACCACGAGTCAATGATGAGCGCCTGAAGCGGCGCATCGTGGTCACCTACTGGCGGCGGAACTTGAAGTACAAGCTGCTCAAGTACGTCTTCTATACCTAAACCCGACTTCGCACTACAGCGAACCGCGTCCATCGCATCAATACCGATGATATTTTCAATCTCTTCGGCAACACGTTCAGGCTCTGCTTGCGGTAAATCCATTTTGTTTAAAACGGGAATAACTTCTAAGCCTTGTTCCACCGCGGTATAACAGTTAGCTACCGATTGCGCCTCAACACCTTGCGCAGCATCAACAACCAACAATGCGCCTTCACAGGCAGACAAGGAGCGAGAAACCTCGTAGGAGAAGTCTACATGTCCGGGTGTATCAATGAAGTTAAGTTGATAGACCTTGCCATCACGGGCTTTATATTCCAACGTAACACTTTGAGCCTTGATCGTAATTCCACGCTCACGTTCGATATCCATTGAATCGAGAACCTGAGCTTCCATTTCTCGATCAGAAAGTCCTCCACAAACTTGGATAAAACGGTCAGCGATGGTCGATTTGCCATGGTCAATATGGGCAATAATCGAAAAGTTACGAATATGGCTAAGGTCTGTCACAGTATTATTTACTACCGAAAATTGTTGAAGGTCGAACGCATAAGCACAAGTTAAAAGCGAACACAAAACATGCCTTTTTTAATAACAAACTCACCTGCAAATGCAAATCAGCGCGCAAGTCTACAGTATTTATTTTAACTGAGCTATTACAGAGATGGGAGCCGTCAAACGGCGGCTCCCAACGAGTGAACGGAGAGAGGAGTTTAGTTACTCAGGAGTAGCAATGGTTCTGAAAATCGGGGTGCCTTTTCGAACAAAGCGAATTGGCAATAAGCTATCGGGTGGAAGCTGATCCTCGATCTGATGATAGCTATCTAGATCAGAAATGGCATTGAAACCGATCTGAGTGATTACATCGCCCGCTTGAATACCAGCTTCAGCCGCAGGACCCGCTGCGGTCACCGAACGAACAAGCACACCCTCACTGACATCGAATTGCTTCGCAATTTCGTCGGGTAATGGCTCAACAACCATACCTAAGCGACCATCTTGAGCAGAACCAATTGGACTGTTCGAATTCGATGCGAAATTTTCACCTTCAAGTGCTGTCACCGTCACACTCAAAGTCTTCTTGCGGCCTTCGCGAATAACCAGCATGTCTACGGTGGAGTTGGGCGGAGTTATGCCAACTACGTGAGGTAAATCACCTGACTCAATGATTTTTTGACGATCAAACTCGGTAATGATATCGCCGTTTTTGACACCCGCTTTATCGGCAGGACTGCCGGGCTCAACTCTGGCGACCAAGGCACCTTCTGGCTTTTTCAACCCGAAAGACTCTGCAAGATTGCGATCAACCTCTTGAATCACAACACCCAACCAACCACGATCTACACGACCTTTGGATTTAAGTTGATCAAACACATTAATCGCTACACTTGCTGGAATCGCAAACGACAAGCCAATAGAGCCACCTGAGCGCGTGTAGATCTGTGAGTTAATACCAACCACTTGGCCTTTCAAGTTAAACAGAGGGCCACCCGAGTTTCCTGGGTTTATCGCTACGTCTGTCTGAATGAATGGCACATAGTTACCATTATCTTCTGATGGAATACTGCGGCCAATCGCACTAACGATACCGGCACTGGCAGTAAAATCTAAACCAAATGGAGAACCAATGGCCAACACCCAATCACCCACGCGTAACTCTTCCTCTTTGGCGAAAGTCAGATAGGGTAATTTCTCAGCGTCGATCTTTAACAGTGCAATGTCAGAGCGCGGGTCGGTACCAATAAGCTCGGCAGTGAACTCACGTCGATCTTGCAAACGCACGACAATTTCATCAGCACCGTCGATCACATGGTTATTCGTCAACAAATAACCGTCGCTAGATACTAAAAAACCAGAGCCGATGGCGCGCTGCTCACGCTCGGGAATATTTCTTGGGTCAAAAAAATGACGAAATATGTCTGGCAATTGTTGAGTATCAGGAATGATGGATTGACGAGAGCGGTTAGCTCTAGAGACAGTGTTAATTTTTACTACGGCCGGACTTTGCGCCTCAACCAAATCTGCGAAATTCGGTAATTTCTGGGCAGATACAGAAAAAGAAACAACCAACAGTATTAAAGCGGTAGCAACATTTGGCCAACGCATTTAAGCTCCTCCTAATTTTAATAGCCAAATAACGAAACGTTTATTCGGTTTTTTTATCCGGTAGAGATACATCGTACAACTCTCAGAACAGAAAAATCTGCATCCAAAAAGCTCTGTGAGCACCTCGGTCAGCCATGAATATGGTGCCTAGCTTTGTTATTTCAAATTATTTAAAGTTCAACGAAAAAAGTAATAACAACGTGTATTTTTTTATCCTAGCATTCGATAACTTCATCGCGAACAGCAAGACTATAGGAACCTCTGATTAACTCATCCTTGATTTAATCAGAGGACAGAAATTGAAAATGTGATTTCCAATTTCTTCACAATTTCAATCACTTACAGTTCTTGAAATTGACGACACATCCTTGTGTCGCGAGAAACTCTAGGTTAATCAGAGTTTCCTATAAATAGAATACTATGTGTGCGACCGCAACTTCTTAAAAATACGAATGCACAGAAAAATAAAGAGTATCAGTACTGCACTGAATAATGCACTGGCAGAACGGCGCAAAATTTATCGGCGTTAACGCAGAGATAAAAAAGAGAAATCTCCAACTCTATCGTTGGAGTCCCAGAAAATAATCAGAAGTGCAAGACTCAGCGAACTTAAGCAGCTGAATCGCGTAAAAAAGAGTAATTAAGTTTTAGCAACCAACTAACGGATAAAAACGCGACATTGATTATTCAAACTTCAGAAATATTAGCAGGCGGAAGGGGTAATTGTATCGAGTAAGATAGGCTCAATAGATTCTCTTCGATTAACACGACTTAAGACCCACCGAGTAACCACACCACCCATCAACAACCCAATCACAGCCAAACCGACCGACAATAATTCACTCAGTTGAAAAAATTCACCCAAACCAATAAAAGCCATTAAAAATAATAACGGCAATAAATAGATAATCAGTGAGCTTTTTAAAAAAACCGTTTCTCCAATAGCAATGGTTACTGTGTCATCTAAACGATAACGCGATGGATCACGCCCGTTAAGATCAACCTTCAAATAACCAACCTCGCTACCGAATTTAGACAATACTGCTTGACCACAACCTTTTTGAGCAGAGCACTGGCCACACGCAGATTTACGGATGGTTTGCACCCACAATGCAGTTTCTTCAACAGCAACGACACGGCCAGTTTCAGTTAACATTTCTACTCTCCGAATATACGGTTATGCAACGTCAAAAAATCCAAATATTGAAACATCCGATTAGCTCTTTCACGATTTAATCAGAGGGTAATGACCCATACGGATTCCAATTTCTTCACCATTTCAATCATCTACTCTTTGCTGAAATTGGCGAGACATTACTATTACTGCGTCACTGGAAACCCAAATTGAACTAGAGCTTCCTAAAAACTTGGTAGTTCGATAGTACTAAAAAAGCGTATAGACCGCTTACTATCAAGTGGTACTAATCACCGATCAATACATTACGATCAAAACACATTACCAGCCAACAAAACTCGCGCCAAACTGGCTTGTAAAGTTGAAATCTATCGCTTAGCCAAGGGGATTAACGCCGACGCGACCTTGCGCGCGGTGTTTATAGGCACTTCACCAACCACAGAAACCTGGTACAACTCACCCGCCGCAACAACTTTGTCGAGATACACCAAAGTACCGCCTCTACGAGCCTCGCCCTCAAGGGTTTTACCGCTTTGAGAACTACTCACAAACACCGAGAAGCGACTGATGCCATCACTAAACGCCAGCATGTCGGTACTTTCACTCACCTTGGCAGAGACTAATTGAAAACCATTGGGAACCCATCCCAAACGCCAACGAGCCAAATCAACCGCTTCAACACAACCAGACATTAACAGTATGTCGTTAGGTTCCGGCTGAATTTCATCCAACTCATCATTTTCAGACAAAATTACTGGCTCAAAACTAACAAATTGGAAGCGATCCAGTACTCGACTGTTTTCGATTTGAATAATCATCATCATTAAAGGCATGAAGGTCTCAGCATCAACTGCTAAGCGAAATCCATGTCGATATTCATCGCGAGGAGTGGCGTTAACAACAAAGGCCTTTCTACCGGCAACCTTATCTTCACCCAAGAATTGAATTCGATAGTGCTCATCCAAAAGATCGTCGGAGCGAGGCAGGTTAGAAGTTTCGGGATCTATCTCTGAGCATAATCCTGTATCTGAGCGCTGAATAATAGCCTTGTTGAAGCCGGATAAATGTTGAAGACGCTCAGCTTGTAATTGCTCGGTTATACCATGCTCGACTTGAATAGAGTCTATGTTACCCGAATGTTCGTGTGTGTATATGCCCCTGTAACTCGTAACCGAAAGCGCTTCGCCCATATTGTGCAGCAGCTCTAATGCTGGGGCATCCGAAGAACCTGTATCAATATGAGTATCTGCGTAAGCCTGTCCAGAAGACAGACTGCAAGCAATCAGTGCCACTGCGACCAACTTTTTTGAAGACATTTGCCACTTACGCAAACACAGCCCCATCAACATTAAAGCGCCTCAATTAAATTCAACCATCATTAAATGAATTATTCACCGGGAGCAACTTAACACAGTTGAACAACACCCAGAAACTAAAAAGGCTTCTTTCGAAGCCTTTTAGGAATACCGTTTTTGTCACCTAAAGTATTACTAACCGAAGAAATACAATTTAAATAACAAAACGCACAGTTATAAATTACTGCTCAGATTCAATGCGAGGTAGTCGCTCGAACGGAACATCACCTTGGGTAGACATGCCAGTATTTGCGTGCTCAATCATTAATTGACGAAGCATTTCTTCTACCACTGCATTTGAAACTTCAGATTGTCCAGTTCTGGAATCGGTACGAGGAATAAACTGAACAGGTTGTGCACTGCGACGCTTTTCATCGTAACGCGAAGAATCTGTACTTACCGTACGTGCACTCAAACCGTCAGTGCCATAACCAATTGGTAAATTAGCTGCATCGTTATTGCTAGAAGCTGGCGCTTGGATCTCAGCAACAACTGGCGCAGCACCTTCGCTAGGAGCGTCTTGGTAAGTATTAACAACGAACACAGCAACAACTGCAACGGAGGCTGCTATCGCAGCGCGACCTGCATGACCAAAAAAGCGGCTAAGGCCAGCTTTTTTCTCGACAGGAGCGGCAACAGAATGAGTCTCTTCTTCGCTGATAAGCTCAGAAATGCTGGCACTCAGATCAATCATTGGTACCGCGGCTTGCTCACCACGAAGAAGGCGGCCAGCCAACTGGTAACGAGACCAAGTTTCACGAACTTCAGCGTCTTTATCGGACTGCTGCAACAAACGACGAACTTCAAGCTCAGAAGCTTCGCCATCCATAAGAGCGGATAATGACTGCTTTAAAGTTTCATCAAACATAGATTTATCGTTGATCTGTGCCATTTAACAAACTCGGTTAGTAATTGGTATGGTTTAGTTCAGCTAGACATAAAATTTACACAAGAAATCTACTGTTAATAAGTACTGTACCGCACTTGTACCTATTTTTTATAAAGCTGATGCTCTAAATTTTTAAAGCACACAGCTGTTATATTGCAGTAATTAGATTGATCAAGTTCAAACTTTATTAATAGAAACTGAATGTTTGTGTATCCAATGGACTCAACAGCAAAGATTTGGTTCACAAACTTTTTCAAAAAATTTGTAAAAATTTCAAACCACAAGCGGACGAATGGCTTTATCGATTGCTTCACGAGCCCGAAAGATCCTAGAACGTACAGTTCCAACCGGACATTCCATTACTTCTGCAATGTCTTCATAGCTCAAACCCTCCATTTCACGAAGTGTTAAAGCTGTTCGCAAATCTTCGGGCAACGCTTTGATAGTGTCGTTAACAACTTGTTGCAACTGATCGCGCATCATCGCCCCCTCGGGAGATTCTGTATCGCGCAAAGCATCGCTGCCTTCGTAAAAATCGGCCTCATCTACATCTACATCCGATGCCGGTGGACGTCGACCACGAGAGACTAAGTGATTCTTAGCGGTGTTGATGGCGATTCGGTACAACCAAGTATAAAAAGCACTGTCGCCACGGAAATTCCCAAGCGCCCGGTATGCTTTGATAAAGGCTTCCTGCACCACATCATACACTTCGGCATTATCTTTTATATAACGACCAACTATAGCGATGATTTTGTGCTGATACTTGAGCACTAGCATGTCAAACGCACGCTTGTCGCCTTTTTGAACCCGCTCAACAAGCTGTTGATCAGAATTAGGCGTATTTTGGCCCGTCATTCATATCTCCAACAATTGCCAAATGGCAAACTTAATCCAAGGGCACAGTGACCTAACAATAGGTTTGCAATAATAAGGGCTGAGTTGACGAGATTAAACTGGACGCTTGAGAAATTTTATCAAATCACAGCCAAATAACGAAAAAACCTATTAGATTTTAACTACACCAGCAAATTATTGGCATTAAAAATCAATCCCTGTGTCTTTAGGTGACGTAATTGCCAACTAGCCGGATGTCGATTTTTGCGACATCATTCAATTTTTATCAGGCTAGAATGAAAAACCGGGACAATGACACATCAATCATCTTGAAAGTTCTTTCAAATTCAGTTTTTTTAGTATCGCTTCCATTCTTGAAATGTCCTTGGCTGTGAGCAAACCGACAAAATGTATATACTGCCGCCAAATTTTATAAGTAACACGACTGTAATATTCACAACAACTATAAAATCTTGCTTGAGACACCTAGCGCTATGACTCAAAAACATTTTCACGACGTGCTCATCATCGGTTCGGGTGCAGCAGGACTAACGGCCGCCCTACACATTCCCGAGCAGTATTCGGTTGCTTTGATCAGTAAAGGCGAACTCACCGATGGTTCAACCTGGTGGGCTCAAGGTGGTATTGCAGCGGTTTTAGATTCGGAAGACAGTGTTGATAAGCACGTAAAAGATACATTGATCGCCGGTGCCGGTCTCTGTCACGAAGATGCGGTGCGATTCACGGTAGAAAACAGCCGTCAAGCCATCGAATGGCTTATAAAAGAAGGCGTACATTTCACTAAAGAAGAGCATAGCGATACCTACCACCTAACCCAAGAAGGTGGTCACACCCATCGAAGAATCATTCACAGTGCCGATGCAACAGGCAAAGCCGTTCACAGCACGCTTATCGATGCGGTAAAACACAAAAAGAATGTTGATATATTATCTAACCACATTGCCGTTGACCTCATTACTCAAGCCGACGAAGATTCACCAAAGTATCGCTGCACCGGCGCCTACATCTATGACCGCACTGCCGACAGCGTTTCACTCTTTCAAGCCAAAGTCGTAATTCTCGCAACAGGTGGCGCCAGTAAAGTTTATCTCTACACCAGCAATCCAGACGGTTGCAGTGGCGACGGAATTGCCATGGCATGGCGCGCAGGTTGCCGCATTGCCAACATGGAATTTAATCAGTTCCATCCAACCTGCTTGTACCACCCTACCGCTAAAACCTTTTTGCTCACAGAAGCATTACGCGGCGAAGGTGCGATATTAAAACTGCCTAGTGGCGAACGATTTATGGATCAATTTCATGAACTTGCAGAGCTGGCCCCCAGAGATGTGGTCGCGCGCGCAATTGACCATGAAATGAAGCGACTCGGTTGCGACTGTGTTTATTTGGATATATCCCATAAACCCGCAGAGTTTATTAACAGTCACTTCCCTACTGTAAAAGCCGAATGCCTAAAATACGGAATTGACATTACTCGCCAACCGATACCCGTTGTACCTGCCGCCCACTACACCTGTGGTGGCGTTATGGTAAATCAATTTGGCCAAACCGATTTACTCAACCTCTACGCTATTGGTGAATCGTCATTTACCGGTCTTCACGGCGCCAACCGCATGGCCAGCAATTCATTGTTGGAATGTTTGGTTTATGGACGCTCGGCAGCACTAAAAATTATAGAGACTATTGATTCGATTAAGTCGCCAGAATATCAACCAGAGTGGGACGAGAGTCGAGTAACGGATTCCGATGAAGACGTTATTATTTCCCACAACTGGGATGAATTGCGTCGATTTATGTGGGACTACGTTGGTATCGTTCGAACTGGAAAGCGGCTAGAAAGAGCCAATCATCGAATTAAATTACTGCAAAATGAAATTAGCGAGTACTACTCAAATTATAAAGTGAGCAACGATTTAATTGAGCTTCGCAATTTGGCGGTTGTCGCGCAACTGATTATTCGCTCCGCAATGGCACGCAAAGAAAGTCGCGGCTTGCACTACTCGTTAGATTTTCCCAATTTAAAACCCTTCGCACGTGACACTGTACTGGTACCTATTAACTTTGCCGCGCAAGATGTCGTTGTTGGTAGAAGTTGAAAAACCGAGTATTCAATTAATATAAAATTAAAAAAAGCCCTTTTAAAAGGGCTTTTTTATTCGTCACTTTAACCATTAGACTCATTAAAATCTAAAACACTTGCAATTTAAAACGCTACGATACCGGTTGAAAACGCAGGAACATCTTCATTGCGATCCATCAGGCGCAAACCTTTCGCTCCGGTGACTTGATAAGAAGCAATACTGCCGTCGTTACCTTCATTTAAAACATAAAAAATACGACCATTGTCAGAAAAGGCAATATCAATGGGTACATCACCTGTTTCCAGTTCAGCCACAAGACCATCATCACCGGTTAACACTAAGTCGCCGTCACGATCGACAGAATACAAAGAAATCGTTTCGGAAAACGTATTAGAAACGTAAGCAAATCGTCCGCCTTTACCGGTTTTTAGCCAACAAGTCGCTCTTTGCCCATTAAGCTCAGCAGAATCTAATAATTCTAAGTTTCCGCTTGCAGAAATATTATAGGAAGTTACAGATCCACCATCAGTGCCGAACGGGTTTGCCTCAGATACCAAAACGTGCCCAAAGCGATCGAAGTCAAATCCAAATGGAAACGGTTTTTCAGAAGCGATGCCAGCACGCTCACCAATAACGCCGTCGTCGGTGACCGGGAATGTCGAAATTACACCAGTAACTTTTTCGGTAACAATCAAAAATGCGCCATCAGGCGTAAAACTCACTTGTGCTGGTGCTGTTCCAGTAGAGCTTAATTGGCCCAATGATTCATCGATAAACGCTAAGGTACCGTCTGAATTAATACTAAAACCCGCAATAGAATCAGAACCACCATTTAAAACAAATAATAAATCATCATTTTGCGTTAAACTCAGCGGCATTATTCCTTGTGAAGAAACAGTCTGAATTAATTCAACCCCTGTAGACTTAATAGCAAAAACTGAGAGACTGTCACTACCCGGATTAATTGCGTACAAATAATTACCATCTTCACTAACAATTAAACCGTCTTGATTGCCAAGCGCGGCTTGTAAACCCGTTCCGCCTGTAGCAATTGATTGAATTAATTTTAATCCTTGTTGACCGGGAAGTTGAGCAAAAACCATTAATTCATTATTTTCGAGATCATTTGTTAAGGTTGCAACTCTTGGAAAATAATACGCGTTAGCAGTAAAAGAAGCAGTAGATAAAACGGCCGATAAAAACCCTGAGCATAAACCAACTTGTAAAAACTTTTTCACAAAAGTCTCCAGATAAATTATTAGATTTGTGATAATTAAAAAGAAAGGAAATGCAAATCACCCAACACTTTCAGTGAATTACACACATCCATAATTTAGAAAATATAATTTAGCGAATACCGAAAAATACTTACCAATGAATTCAAATAATTTGTTCACTTCCAAATAAAAAGTCATTTTTAAAAACCACAAAATAACTATTTGTGATTAAAACCCAAAAATAAAAAAGGGCCTATGTAAAACATAGACCCTTTTTAAATAACAACACATGAAAAGCGTAAAATTGTTACTTACACTAAAACACTGTTATCTACTTTCATAAATAACCAATCAAAATTAAAAATACAACATTAACTTAGATTTGGTAAAAATTTAAAAAAGTTAAAATTTTTAAAACAATTTAATCCTAAAATTAAAAAGTTACCAAACCGTTAGCTGAAGAAGGAAGCTCTGCGGTTTCGGAAACTGACACAAGACCGGTACGATCTTCAACAGAGAACGAGTTGATAAAACCACCCGCGTTACTTAACACATAAACCACTCGGCTATTTTGCGACAGTGCGATGTCCGATGGGAAACCGGCATCAAGAGTCGCAGCAATGTCGTTGGCAAGAGTTAAATCGCCGTGACGGTTGGTTGTGTATACCGAAACAGAGTTTGAAACGGTGTTAGTGACATAAGCAACACGACCGTTTTTGCTAAATTCTACCCAACAAGCTGCACGGCCAGAGTTCAACACACCACCAGTTAACACAGACAAGCTACCGTCGGCTTCCAATTCATAAGAAGAAACACCAGCACCCAAACCAATATCTGGACCGCCTGGTACAGCAGCTTCAGAAACCACTACGTGACCAAAACGGTCAAAATCAAAACCAAAAGGAACAGGCAATGCAGAAGTTGTGGCAACCAACTCACCAGGACGACCATCTTCTAGTACAGGATAGGTAACAATCAAGTTAGTGAGCTTTTCGGTAACAATCAAGAAATCACCGTCTGGAGAAAAACTAATTTGCGCAGGCGCTGTACCTGAACCGCTTAAGCTGGCTACAGAATTTTCAAGAATTTCTAATTTGCCGTCTTTTTTAACTTTGTAACCTGCAATATTGTCGGTGCCTTCGTTCACCACATAAAGAAGATCGTCAGTTTGGGTCAAGCTGATAGGACGATCACCCTGTGAATCGATCGTTTGAATTAATTTAACGCCCTTACGGCCGATTTTGAATACAGAAATGCTGTTACTTCCAGTATTTACACCGTAAATAAAGTCACCGTCGTCACTAACAATTAACGCATCTTGGTTAGAAACTAAAGGTGCACCAGTACCAAAACCACCGGTAGAAACAGAATCTAGCAACACTAAACCGTTGGATTTAGTTTGAGTAAAAATAAGTAACTCATTGCCTTCGGCTGCGTTAGAAAGAGTTGCAACTCTCTCTAGGTAAGACGCGTGAGCAGATGAAATTGCAAGGGTAGTAGCAGCAACTAGAGCAGCCGAAGTCATTATTTTTTTTGAAAGTTTCATAACAGTCCCATGAATCAATATTTTTTTGGTTGATTTAATGTATTTGGTGATAGTCACCGAGTGGAAATTATTAATCTATTATTCTTATATATTTAGCAGTGTTGAAGACAAACACTTCACAACGATGCTAACGGAATTCTCTCAAACATAGCCGTACGGCCAAGAAAATCAGTAACCTTTCTTATTCATTTTTATAGGTTACTAAAAAACAATCCTAAAACTCAAGTGATTTTTAATTGATCAGCAATGGTTAATTTTAAAAATCGTATTTCTTTTAAAAAAAGCGTCGGAAACTTTACAGTTATATGAAAAACACGAAAAGTAACTGGCAAAAACGTGACGCAAGTCAACTTCACACTAAAAATAACGATCACTCAGACTGAGGTGTAAATAAAGATGCTTTAACACTAAAACTTATTATTAAAATTTATTTTCTGTTTAAGTGAATATTAAAAAAATCTTTATAATATCTGAGTACTACTGACACAGAGATGTGCCATGAATTTAAATAAGGGCAACCATTAAAACTGTGAAGGAATTGAAAATTACATTTCCAACATCTAATCACTGATTAATTAAGGATTTGTTAATCAAAAGTTCCTATTGCTCTATTTTTTGTAAGCGCGAAGATTCTAGCACGACTACTCAAGATAAAAACAGACAAAACCAACATGATTTATAAATCTCCCATGACAGATATTTTACAGGACAGATATTTTAAGAGTGGCTGAAATTCCAATTAGTCTTAAAAACAATGCAAGCCAGTTGATCAGGAAAATTTAGAATCTATCCCGCGATGATTAAAAATTATATTTTATATCTGTGTATATTGGAATTATCGAAAATTAAAGACCGATATAAATCAACACTTTTCTTAAGCTTGTATCTTTTCAAAACTTAATACAACAGAGAACGATCTCGCACACCGGTATAATTTAAAATTCATCAACAATTCAAATTAATCTCTGTATCGTATTTTGTGACTAGAACAATTAGGAAAAACTCCGATTAAATCATGGGTACACTGGTCAGAGATTTCTAGACAAGTTAAATACTGTTTAAAATCAACGAATACATGAAATATATGTAGTAACAGGGCAACCATAATCTCACTAAAGTTTTGACTATAGGAACCTCTGATTAATTCATCCCTGATTTAATCAGAGGACAGAAATTGAAAATGCAATTTCCAATTTCTTCACAATTTCAATCACTTACAGTTCTTGAAATTGGCGACACATCCTTGTGTCGCTGGAAACTCTAGGTTAATCAGAGCTTCCTATAAAATTAGACAATGAGTTTTTTGGTTTCTGCAAGAATCTTAATGTGTTGAAAGGTAACAAGATCGAGTGTTTTTGTCGTAAAAAAATACTCAATATTTTTATGAAGCCGTTTAGCATCGTTATTAAATCTGAGTATGATAATTCCACGAAATAAAATGGAGTAAGAAACTAAACGTAAAGGACAAGGTGGAAGGTGCGGCGAGCAATAACTCCAAGATTGCCGATCAAACATCAAATACCCAGAATATCGTTGGCGTATTCGAAAAAAATTGTACGCAATAGCTAAGCTGGCCACTGCACAAAGCAGGCTAACAACCTCAACAGCCAGAGAAGAAATACACAGTGCGGCTATCCAGATTATCAATACCAATAAATGCTGCCAGAAAATAAATCCTGGCAACATAAGAGCAAGATTAATTTTCTGGCTGAAGGCCGGTATGTGATCGGATAATTCGGACAATTTTTAGCGTTTCCGGATCTTCTGGGTCAACTTTATCGATAAACCAGCTGAACATGTCTTGATCTTCACATTCAAGCAGAGCGTCAAATCTATCTTGATCTTCTTTTTCTAATGTTGCGTAGATATTCTCTATGAAAGGTAGCAAAACCAAGTCAAGCTCTAGCATACCCCGGCGCGCAGCCCACAAAAGTCGGTTTTTTTCCATTCTGTCACTCATCGATGGTTACTTTGAACGTCGGCAATTATACCGATATTTACGCTCTATGCTTTAAAAACTCCTTAAAATTGGAACGATTATCAGTACAATCGACTCACAGACGGATATCAACATGGTTTAATCTTTGATAGACCGAAGATCAATACACTCAAAAACTACTTACAGGAGCACGCTATTCATGTCCAGTTTTGCCAGTTGGTTAGAGTTTCTACAAACAAACAGACTGCAATTGGTAGACGGTGAACTGATGGCTACGTCCGAGCGCGCAGCGTCTGCCAACACAAACACTCGCTTATTTGCACTTACCAATATGTGCACACTTCAAATTGAAGGTGAAGAAGCAAAAAAATTCCTTCAAGGCCAAGTCACCTGTGACATCACCAACCTTAGCGACTATTCCGCGCAATACGGCGCACACTGCAACGCTAAAGGTCGAGTGATATTTAACTTTTTAGCCTGTGCGAAAGACGACAAAGTAACACTGCGTTGCGACGCAAGTCTTGAAGACGTTGCCAGAAAATCGTTAGGTAAATATATGGTTTTCTCTAAGGCTAAATATGTCCCAGATTCAGACATTAAGCTCTGCATCGCCTTGAAAGGTGATACCTGCGAAAACATTGTGTCCGATATTTTCGGTAAGGCGCCCTCTACCTTTATGGAATCCATTCACAGTGACGATTTCACCCTAATTCGTACTGACGATGACGTTATCGAGTGTTGGGTTAGTGCCGACAAAATTGAAGATTACTGGTTAAAGCTCGAACCCTTATGTGCCATAGGCGCCACCAGTGAATGGCGAGCTGATGAAATTCGCAAAGGTAGAGTGTGGATTAATGCCGACACGACCGAAAATTTTGTGCCACAAACCATTAATCTCACGCAAGTGGGGGCAGTGAGCTTCACCAAAGGCTGTTACACCGGCCAAGAAGTGGTTGCAAGAATGCAGTATCTTGGCAAACAAAAACGTCATACCTACCGTGCAATTGCCGATATAGAAACCATACCAAAAGCCGGTGACAAGTTGTTTGGTGAAGATACCCAACAGTCAATTGGTGAAATTGTTAACGTTGTACCAACCGACGATTTTAGTTATGAGCTTCTGGTATGTATTTTAGATTCTGCTTATAAGTCTGGAGAAGTCTACCTAGAGTCTCAAAAAGTCACAAAACTCCGTTTCGCTCCTCTACCCTATGCTATAACTAATGAACAAGAGGAGACAAGCGAGGCTTAATTAATCGCACCGCGGCTCCTTGCAGATTCATTTTAAGACCGAAGTTGATCCCAAGGAGCCCAAATGCCGAACGTCTTCGAACGTGTCAGAATAGAAATTCTAACGGCAATTAAAAACGATGATTTGGTCCTGCCTACACTGCCCGAGGTAGCCATTAAAGTTCGTGACATTGCAATGGATCCAGACGCAACCTTGGATTCATTGCTACAAGTAATTGGCACCGATCCTTCTCTTTCTGCTCGACTTATCAAAGTCGCAAACAGTCCACTCCTTAGGGCTTCTAAGCATATAGATGATTTGAAAATGGCATTGATGCGTTTGGGAATGGCCTACACCTGTAATATCGCCACAGGTTTGGCTATGGAGCAAATGTTTCAGGCAACATCTGACTTGGTTGATAAAAGACTTCGCGAAATTTGGAATCGGTCTGCCGAAGTTGCTGGCATTTGCAACGTATTGTGTCGACACCGAGCAGAACACCTCAAAGCGGATATGGCGACTCTCGCTGGGTTAGTGCATTCGATCGGTTCATTGCCAATTCTTACCTACGCAGAAGATCACGGCGAGCTTTTATCCGACGCCATCACTTTAGATCTAGTCATAGAGAAACTCTCCCCAGCCATAGGCAATCGCATTCTACAAACCTGGGATTTTTCCACGGAAATTCAACGTGTTCCCTCACAGCATCTCGATTTTGCCCGTGATATTCCCGTTGCTGACTATGCAGATATTGTCACGGTCGCCTTGTTGCAAAGTCATATGGGCGGTAAGCATCCATTGTCTAAAATTAACTACAACAAAGTACTGGCATTTAAACGCTTAGGGCTAGATCCAGACATGCAAGCCACCGAAATGGAAGACTTAAGTGAAGAAATGGCCATGGCTATGGATATGCTTAAATAAATACACACAAGCCAATACTTTCGATGAAAATTATGACAAAGCCCAATCGATAGGCGCTATGCCATGCTGATTCAGATAATCATTAGCAGCGCGAAAATGGCCACAGCCAATAAAGCCGCGGTGTGCCGACAAAGGTGAAGGGTGTGGCGCACTTAAAACCAAATGCCGATGTCGGTCAATAACTCGACCTTTCTTCTGCGCGTAACTCCCCCAAAGCAGAAAAACCAAATTCTCGCGATGAAGATTTAAGGCTTCTACAACGCAGTCGGTAAATATTTCCCAACCTTGGTTTTGATGAGATCCCGCCTTAGCCGCCTCAACCGTAAGTGTTGCGTTTAACAACAACACGCCCTGTTCCGCCCAGTGTTCCAAATTACCGTGATTAGCAGGAGTAATACCAAACTCGCGCTCAATTTCTTTATAAATATTAACCAGTGACGGTGGAGTACGAACACCTTTAGGCACCGAAAAGCTCAAACCATGGGCCTGACCGGGGCCGTGATAAGGATCTTGCCCGAGGATAACAACTTTAACCTTGTCGAAGTCAGTCGTGTTAAACGCGTTGAAAATAAGATTACCGGGTGGATATACAGTTTTACCTTCGTGCTTTTGCGCCAATAAAAACGTTCGTAATTGCTGCATATAAGGCTTTTCAAACTCTGGTTGCAAATGCTGTAACCAGGATTTTGATAGCTGTATTTTAGACACGATTTAGCTCTCTTATTGCTTCAGTAACGATTAACTCAAATACATAGGTCTAATTGGCCCAGAGTTTACAGTGACACGGGCATGTGTCGTCAATTTCAAGAACAATCAATGATTGACAGTGTGAAGAATTCGGAAATCACATTGTCAACTTCTGTTCTCTGTTTAAATCATGGATGAGTTAACCAAAGCGCTATAATAACATTTGCAAATAAGTTCGCTAACCATTCATTTAGAAGTGTTATGAAAGAATATTCATCGAGAGTAATGAAACGAAATACAGGCAACTCTGATTAAGCGAGAGTTGCCTGCAAAACAGTGATGTAATGCCAGCTTCGAAAATAACAAGTGATTGACAATATGAACAGCTTAGAAATTGCACCGTCAATTTCTGCCTTTTGATTAAATCATAGATGAGTTAATCAGAGTTTTTATCGCACTAATAAATACAGAAATCTTAGAAAGGAATTTAATACGTGAGAAAGGTCTATTTTTAAGCCACTTAATCCATTAATTTTTTATAATAATTAATATTTAAAATCCAGAACGAAGTGGCTTAAAAATATAGAATACTTAACTGGCTTTTGCGTGAGGCGCTTGACGAACTGAATAGTTTAAATGTACCTGTAACCAGCACGTTGGCAGAGGTTCACCAGACACAAATGTTAAATCGCTTTTTTGCAAATGCACAGGTTGTGCATTTTTGTAACCACGCAGTTCACGAATGTGAATGCGTTTAGTGCATGGATCCATCAACTCTGAAAGATTGCAGACTTCAACCAGCGAGCCGGACACCTTAACTTTTAGTAACACTTTAGCCTCCCATTTGAATCAGCAAAAAAGTTTAGAAACAAGCCAACACAAACGAAAACCAATACGCCTTGGCTATCTCAATAGTAAGTATTCATTCTTAAGAAAATATTAAGATTGAAACTCACCAACGTATTCATGAATATCACCTTAAACGAAATTCGAATATTGCTAAGAGCGAGTCATAATAAACCATGACACCGCATTGTGTTCTCGAATTTTCAATAAGACCAATACGATAAAATTATTAAAAGCCAACCATTAAAAATTAAAAAAGCAAAAGTATTTTTTGTAATTAGGCTCTAATATTAGATTTATTACGAAAATTATAGATACAACCTGCTTTTATTATTTTTAAATAAACTTAGCTAAGGGAAGCTCTGATCAACCTAGAGTTTCCGGTGACATAAAAATGTGTCACGAATTTCAGGAACGGTAAGTGATTAAAATTGTAAAAACTAAAAATCACAGTTCAATTTCTTTCTTCTGATTAAATCACGAATGAGTCAATCAAAGGTTCCTAAAAGCATTAAAAGTCAGTTTAAACACCTGTTAAAACCATCAAGTTAATTGATGCAAAGAACCGTCTAACTAACATTTGTTTGAGCACAGTCAAGAAAACTTAGTTGATATTATTGATTTTTTCCAACCAAATTTCTAATTTTGACTTTAAAAGTAAGACCTTAGTAGGTCAATCCCTATAGGCTACATTTATATACGCATTCCAGATAGAAAAAAAGGATTAATTTGAATTTTTCCGCATCCAGTAAACAAATACTCTACACAGTTCACTAAAATCAAATTTTGCATTCTATATGCAGCATTTAAAGGTTTTTCTTAATCCGTTAAACTAAAACCGAATGTTAATTTATTCGTATCGCTCATACGTATTCGGTAATTTATTGGCTTAGATTTTTTGGGCACTGGTTAATAATTAAAAACAAAAACTATCGATAACAGTTTTTTAATAAATTAACAGAAACTCCAATAAACCTAGAGTCTCTAGCGACACAAGGATATGTCGCCAATTTCAAGATGGGTAAGTGATTGAAATTGTGAAGAAACTGAAAATCGTATTTTCAGTTTCTTCACTCTGATTCAGTCATGGATAAGTTGGTCCGAGGTTCCTAAAAAATAACAAGTATAAAAAAACCGCCTTTCGGCGGCTTTTTTATTACAGAAACTGAAGTTATTTTGTATCTAACAAGGGTCTCATTGCAGGGAACAGAATAACGTCACGGATTGACGGCGAATCGGTAAACAACATCACCAAACGATCGATACCAATACCCTCACCCGCCGTTGGAGGCATACCGTATTCCAGCGCACACACATAGTCGCCGTCGTAATGCATTGCTTCGTCATCACCGGCGTCTTTTTCGGCAACCTGCGCCATAAAGCGTTCGGCTTGATCTTCTGCGTCGTTAAGCTCAGAGAAGCCATTCGCGATTTCACGACCGCCCACAAAGAACTCAAAACGATCGGTAACAAACGGGTTGCTGTCATTGCGACGCGCCAAAGGAGAAACTTCTGCTGGATACTGAGTAATGAACGTAGGTTCATCTAAACGGTGCTCAACGGTTTTCTCAAAGATCTCGATTTGCAGCTTGCCCAGACCCCAGATATCTTTCACTGGAATGGAAAGTTTCTTACAAACTTCGGTAGCCGCTTCAATGGTAGAAATGTTCTCTGCACTGATATCAGCGTTGAAATGCAAAATAGAGTCGAAAACGCTGATTCTGTGGAATGGCTTTTCAAGGTCATACACTTTTTCTTCCACCACTTCACCATCGCTGTTTTTAACCGTGCTTTTAAGCTGAGTGGTTCCCAAAATAGTAGCAGCCATTTTGCGCAGCAAATCTTCGGTTAAATCCATCAGGTCGTTGTAGTCAGCGTAAGCCTGGTAGAACTCCAACATGGTGAATTCTGGATTGTGACGAGTCGATAAACCTTCGTTACGGAAGTTACGGTTAATTTCAAACACTCGCTCAAAACCGCCCACCACCAAGCGTTTTAGGTACAGCTCGGGCGAAATACGCATAAACATGTCTAAATCTAACGCATTGTGATGAGTCACAAACGGTCTTGCCGAAGCACCACCGGGAATTGACTGCAACATTGGCGTTTCAACTTCTAAGAATGCGCGTTCAGCCAAGTAGTTACGAATAAAATTGATAATTTGTGAGCGCTTGGTAAATACATCGCGCACTTCAGGGTTGGCAATCAAATCGACATAACGCTGACGGTACCGGGTTTCTTGATCGCTTAAACCGTGGAATTTATCGGGCAACGGACGCAAAGACTTAGTAAGCAATTGGTACTGATCAAGGTTCACATAAAGATCGCCTTTACCAGATTTATGCAATTCACCAGAAACGCCAATAATGTCGCCTAAATCGACGCTCTTAGCAAACGGACGTGCATCTTTAGTAACGTATAACTGAATAGTGCCGGTGGTATCTTGCAACACCATAAACGCACCGCGCGAACGAATAACACGTCCGGCAACGCTCACGACATTGGCTTCGCTCTCTAACTGTTCTTTAGAAGACTCGCCGTATTGAGCTTGTAACTGAGCAGCCTTGTGCTCTGGTCGAAAATCATTAGGGAAAGCGACATCAACGCTTTCTCTGATCTGTTTAAGTTTAGCGCGACGCTCTGCAACCAATTTGTTTTCATCTTGAGGTTGAACTGAGTTCTGTGGATTGTCGCTCATAGGAATTCCTAATTTCGATTGGGAGAGTAAAGGTTGGCTTGCGATTACAAGCCGGCTTTCAAACTTGCTTCAATGAATTGGTCTAGATCACCGTCTAGAACCGCTTGGCAGTTACTGGTTTGTACGCTGGTACGCAGGTCTTTAATGCGTTGGTCATCCAGTACGTAAGATCGAATCTGGCTACCCCAGCCAATGTCAGATTTGCTGTCTTCCATGGCTTGTTTTTCGGCATTGCGCTTAAGCAGCTCTTGTTCGTACATGCGCGCACGTAACATTTTCCATGCTTTATCGCGGTTTTGATGTTGCGAACGCTCGCTCTGACAAGACACCACAATACCGGTTGGAACATGAGTTAAACGCACCGCAGAGTCGGTTTTGTTAACGTGCTGACCACCCGCACCCGAGGCGCGATAGGTGTCTTCACGAATATCGGCTTTGTTGATTTCAATTTCGATGTTGTCGTCAATTTCAGGCGCAACAAACACCGAACTAAAAGAAGTATGACGACGGTTACCGGAGTCAAACGGACTCTTACGTACCAATCGATGCACACCGGTTTCGGTACGCAACCAACCAAACGCGTATTCGCCTTCAAAGCGAATAGTGGCACTTTTAATACCCGCTACATCACCGGCGGAACATTCTTCAAGAGTGGTTTTAAAACCGTGCGCCTCACCCCAACGCAAATACATACGCAAAATCATTTCCGCCCAATCTTGCGCTTCGGTACCACCGGAGCCAGATTGAATATCGAGATAAGCATTGTTCGGGTCCATCTCGCCAGAGAACATACGACGGAACTCAAGCACTTCAAGCTGCTTGGTTAATTCGTCGATTTCTGATTGAACATCAACCAGTAAGTCTTCGTCGTCTTCTTCAACGGCCATCGACAAGAGTTCTTTGCCGTCTTCAACGCCTTGGTCGAGTTTATCGATGGTTTCTACCACCAACTCTAGAGAAGAACGTTCGCGACCCAATGCCTGAGCGCGTTCTTGGTCGTTCCAAACATCGGGCTCGGCCAACAACAACTCAACTTCGGTTAGGCGATCTTTTTTCTCTGCGTAGTCAAAGATACCCCCTAAGCACGTCGGTACGACTTTGCAGGTCTTTAAGTGCGTTTTGGTAAGGTGCAATTTCCATAATGTGATTTGGGCTCTATTCAAGCGAGTCGCCAATGCGCGACCAGTAATAAAAAAGGCGCGAATTGTACCCTAGGGCGCCTATTTTGAAAATGCAAAAACAGCCATAAAACCAGCAGTTACACGAATTTAAAGCGCTCTATCACTTTCGTGGTTTGGCTCTTGCGGTAGGTGCAATCGAATAGGGATCTTCAGGCCAGTGATGCTTGGGATAACGGCCTTTCATCTCTTTACGAACCTCTTGATAGGATCCTTTCCAAAACCCGGCTAGATCTTGGGTGATTTGCAGTGGTCTGCGCGCCGGAGACAACAAATGAATACTCAGCGACACCTTACCGTTTGCCAACGTCGGAGTTGCGTCCAAACCAAACATTTCTTGAAGCTTTACCGCCAATATCGGAGGATTTTGTTGATAATCTATCGAGATTTTAGAACCCGAAGGCACGGTAATTTTTTCGGGCAGCAGTTCATCCAAAGTTTGCGACTGTTGCCAATCAAGCAGACTAGAAAGTTGAGCCGTCATCGATAAATTTTTTAACTGCGACAAATTGCTAACATTGGCAATGTAGGGTTCCAGCCAAAGTTCTATAGAATTCATCAAACCGGCATTAGAAACATCCGGCCAATTTGAATCGGGATCAATGGTTTTTAACAATTGAACACGCTGGCGCCACTGAAGCACAGTGTCGTCCCAAGTAACCCAATTTAAAGCGGTTTCGCCTTTACTCTTAAACCAATCAATTAACGACTCAACTCGCTGCGCAGAAGTAATATTTTCAACAGGCGTTTCTTTTAAAACAATAGCGCCCACTTTTACGGTATTTACAGCAACAAAACGTCCGTCCGAATCATTCCAACGAATATCGGTTGAGTTTTTTTGCAAATAAGATAATGAATTTTCAATTACTGTTTTGGGTAAAGCTACCGCTGAATAAATTCGATCGCGAGATTGATTTTTTTGTCCACCCAAATCAATAACCACTAACCAATCACTAGCAATTAATGGATCAAGCTCATCTAATACCGCACCACGCCCATTCGCTAACTTATAGACTTCACCACGAACTTTTTTTGCAATTCGATCGGGAAACGCTTGCGCCAGCAAAAATGCTACTAACTCTTTGGCAACATCAACCGGAGATAAAAACGCTGAATTTAAGATTTCTAAATTAAGTAAATTATCTTGATTTTTTATCGACAGGTCTTTTATCGACAGATTTTTAACAAGCTGCATTAACTGTTGAGCAATTTTAAGTGAGGCCGATAAATCACGATTATTTTTCGAAAATGACTGACTCATCGATTCAATAACAGAAAACAAATCTGCACTATTACCTTTAAGCTTATAATCTTGAATTAAGGCAGCAATGTTACAAGCCAGCGTTTCAATATCACCGCTAACATTACGCTGGCTTACAATATTGTTTACGGCCATAGCTTTTGCAACTAACAACATTTTTGCCAAACGCGGCGCTACTGGAAGCAATACCATCTGTTCGCCTAGTGGCGTTAATTGGCCTTCTTTAAAAGCACCTAAGTCATTTAATAAAGTAATACTCGCACCGAGCAAATGTTTTGGCGGAGCGTCTAACCAAAATAAATCGCTAACGTCATCAATTCCCCAAGCTTTTATTTGCAGCAATAAATCCGTCAAATCTGACGATAAAATTTCGGGTGTATCAAATTCAGGTAATTGATAATCTTTTTCTTCGCTCCACATGCGAAAACACACACCCGGCCCTAAACGGCCAGCCCGGCCGGTGCGCTGTTTAGCCGTCGCTTTTGAAACCAATTTTGTTACCAAACGCGTGGTCGTGGTTTTGGCATCAAATTCTGGTAAGCGCACCAAACCCGTATCCACCACGGCGGTAATACCGGGAATAGTCAAACTGGTTTGGGCAATAGAGGTAGACAAAATCACTCGACGAACATTTTTATTGTTGTCTTTAGGCTTAACAATTTCGTTTTGTGCATCTAACGATAAACCGCCGTGCAAGGCAAAAATCTCGACACTATTGGGGCCAAAATGATGCTGAAGACTGTTTTCTTCTAAATGATTTTTTACGCGATTAATCTCGCCAATGCCGGGCAAAAAGACTAATACATTTTCGTCGGTTTTTGAAAGCGCTTGAGTAACAAACCCATAAACCTCTGAATAAACATCAAACGTAGAATAATTTTTTGCGGAATAAATAATCTCAACCGGAAACGATTTTCCGGGGCTTTCAAGTACGGGAACGGTTTTATTTAAATAACTCGAAAGCGCGCCGGATAAACCCTGAGAATCCAGCGTTGCCGACATCACAATCAGTTTTAGCGGGCTTTCCCGTAAATCAGAAAACAAGTTTTTTGAATTAACCGTTAACGCCAAGGCCAAATCGCTGTTTAAACTGCGCTCGTGGAATTCATCAAAAATCACCAAGCTTACGTCTTCTAAGCTTGGGTCATCTTGAAGCATACGCAGAAAAACCCCTTCGGTAACCACCTCGATTTTCGTCGCCGCACTCACTTGGGTTTGTAAGCGCACCCGAAAACCCACGGTTTCACCAACAGATTCTTCAAGAATTTCCGCCATACGCATCGCCGCCGTGCGCGCTGCAATTCGGCGTGGTTCAATAACAATAATCTTTCCCAACTCGCTAAAGCCATCGAGCAACGCCAAAGGCACTAACGTGGTTTTACCCGCGCCCGGTGGCGCAATTAGCAGCAACTCATCGTTTTTGGCAATGGATTCTTGAATCGATGGCAGTAAATCTGAGATAGGAAAAGTCGGTAGCATGGAACAACAACAATGGTATGATCGTTAAAAAATAGTCCACAACCCGCACAAGGTACCAGCAGGCATTCGTTATTCATTTTAAAACACGGAAATTCGTAATAACAGGAAAGGTTGACTCACATGTGGTCGTATTTTCTAGAGATTTATCAGTTATTCAGCGAGAAAAGTTCAATTGATCAATTTGGCATTATCCTAAGCGTTCTGGGTGTTGTTATCGGCCCATTAACGGCACTTATAATTTGGATAGGTAAAAAACTGCTGCGCAGTAAGACGGCTAAGCTGTCGGAAGAACTCGAACATTACCAAAAACTGCTCGCGACTGAACAAGAACGATCCCGTGAGCTGAAAAAATCCTTACAAAAAACCCAAACCGAACTCGAACACACCCGCAATCAGTTGCCCGCCACCTGGCTTAAACAGGTCAACAGTGAACGACAAGATGGCAACGAAGGACGCGCCTACAAGCTATTACTCAACGGTTTTAACGGTATTTGTGAAGATTTCGCTAAGGTAACCAATGAATTGGCCGGCTGGTACGATCTATCTCGCGAATATCAACAAAAAACCGGCCTGCAAGAAGCCACTCGCTTTGCCGAACTCACCAACCGACTGCAACCCAACAACAAAGACTACCTGAGTTACCTTGCTGAACTACTGGAACTAAAAGCCGCTATCAATTGGCAACATCAAGGCGAAGAATTAACCCGCGACCAAGAAGGTATTATTGACCAGCTGTTTAGCGAGACCCCCGATCCAGAAAGGCTGTCTTCTCGATTTTGCACTTTATGCACGCAAAATGTTATTACAGGCCATCACTTTACCGCCTATCGCTTTGCCATCAGGGCAGAACAGGTCGCGCAACGCTTAGCGTTTGATCACCCCCAGCTGCTTACCGCACAATATAACAAATCACAATCGTTACTGTTTTTAGGGCTCTATCAAGAGGCACTGGATGTCGTTGATACCATGCTACCAGTTAAGCAACGTGTTAAAGGCGAAGAACACCCAGACACCCTAGCAACTTTGCATTTAAGAGCACTGGTACTAAGCCAATTAGGGAAAAACGGTGACGCACTGAATGCCATTGATACCCTGCTACCAATTCAGCAACGTGTAAATGGCAAAGAACACCCTAATACCCTTATGACCCGATTTTTAAGAGCTGATGTACTGGGCAATTTAGGGAACGATAACGACGCACTGGATGCCATTGATACCTTGCTACCAATTCAGCAGCGAGTACTAGGTAAAGAACACCCAGACACCCTCAACACTCAGCATTTAAGAGCACTGATACTGAGTAATTTAGGGAGGAATGACGACGCATTGGATGCCATTCATACCTTGTTACCTATTCGCCAACAGGTATTAGGCAAAGACCACCCAAACACCCTGGTAACGTTTTTGTTACGGGCAAAAATATTATTTGAACTTGGACACACGGAGGAAGCAATGGATGCTATAAACACGCTACTGCCAAAATTCCAACAAGCTTTTGGGGAAGAACACCCTGAGCTCTTAAAAACTTTATATATTAAAAGTAAATTTCTAAATCATTTGAGTAAGATAAAAGCGGCACAAGAATTAGCAAGTGAGGTGTTAAAACAGCAAACATACATACTTGGCAAGGAACATCCAAATACAAAAGAAACGCAAGAACTATTGGAAGAAATTCAGTCTGGTGAGGGATAAGCACATTAAAATTATTTACACAAATAAAATTACTTGTGTTTAATAACTAAAAAAGCCACAGGAATTTAAGCAAAAATAAATTTAAAACAATAAAGGAAACTCTGATTAACCTAGAGTTTCCAGCGACACAAGGATGTGTCGCCAATTTCAAGAACTGTAAGTGATTGAAATTGTGAAGAAATTGGAAATCGCATTTTTAGCTTCTGTCCTCTGATTAAATCAGGGATGAGTTAATCAGAGGTTCCTAAACATGAAATTTTAAAAATAAAACCCCGATTTAAATCGAGGTTTTATTTTAAATAATTTAATTACTCAGGCTTTTTGAACTTCAACGTAAAACGGTCGCTGTAGCCTTCAAAGCTTTTGTCGGTGGTGTCTTTTTTCAGGTCATCGGTGGCGTTGTAGTGAAGGTCGCTGTAATCGACAAATTCAAATCCTGCGGCTTCTACTTCTTTGATCATTAATACCGGATCAACACGACGCCATACTGGGCGACTGTAGGGTTGGTTGTGGCGACGGGTGTGGTCAATAATGCCGTAAACGCCACCGGGCTTGAGTGTATCAAATACTTTTTTGTTGAGTTCCGCACGAGCCTCAGGTGTGAAGTTGTGGGTGTTACGGAAGGTCAACACCATGTCTACGCCGGTTTTGGCGAAGTCTAGATTTTTAACATTAAACACGCCGCGAATATCGGTATTGGTTAACTCCGACTCTGGGGCAAGAATTTCAACATCTTTCAAGTCCCAATTTTCAAGCTGATCTTTTACGCGACCCGTTGAAATGGCGACATAGAGTTTACCTTTTTCTTTTAATACATTACCCAAAACTTTGGTGTACCAGCCGCCACCTGGAAACAGTTCGATAACTTCCATATCGGGTTCAAGACCGAAAAAGGTCAGAGTTTCGACAGGCTTACGCTCGGCATCACGCGCCTTGTCTTCGTCGGTTCGAATCGAACTTTCTAACGCTTTGGCAATGGCTTTTTCAGCAGCGGTTTCTGCGAAGGTCTGCCCAGCGAATGCTAAGGTCGCGGTTGCTAAGGCCGGCAGCATGAAAGATTTCCACGTTAATCTCGCGCTTTTCAACATCTTGATTACCTTTTTGGTCAACTTATAGTCAATTTTTATGATAAATATTGAGGTGGTCATTATTAGGGATTGTTTGATCAATTCCTAAAGCAAATCTTGAATATGTCTTTTATTTCACAAGAAAGTTTCAATATTTAGGAGAAATTGAACTAATTTGATGGAATGTGAGCGCTTTTAGAGAACACTGACCTAGAGAACACGGACTCGTAGATCAATCAAAATAGGAGATACGTGACATGAAGATGAAGAAGGAGATTACCCCAGCACTATTTATGGCTGGCCATAGCTGGGGTAATAAGGCTGGGATAATAAGGCTGGGATAATAAGGCTTATGTACCTAGATTGTTTAAGATAAGAGCGACCACAACAACCTGTGGCAAGGTAATGAGTGGCAAAAACAACGCAATCTTCCAAGATTTCATGGTGTCTTTGATGACCATAACCTCGGTGTAGTCGGTAGCAACACCGGCCATCAAGAAGGCAAAACCATTACCCGGTGCCGAGGTGCGATTCATAATATCGGCGGCAATGGGGGCGGAACCTTCCGAACACACTTCAATAATCGTTGCCGCAACGAGTGTTACCGCCAAACCTAAAACAGATGGACCTAACCATTGTTGGAATACATCTGGATCGACAAACGCGCGAATCAACGACGCCAAAACCACACCAAATAACAACCAACGCAAGACAATACGTGAACCACTAACAGACTCATCGAAAATGCGTTTGAGTAACTCTTTATTCCAGGTGATTCCAGACCATGATTCTTTCACCAAGGTACCCAAAGGTTTTTGGCTGTGTTCCTCTAACTCGGTTGACGAAGACGCAGGATTAGACGGCAGCTTACCGGCCGCGACAAGACGCTCAAAAACCCAACCCGTTGTAACTGCTAATACCATTGATAACAGAATAAAGGCTAGGGTCCACTGCCAACCAATTAAGGCGATTAAGATCAAGGTTAACGAAAATGAATTCCAAGGGCTGGCCACCAAGAACGCCATGGTTTGGCCCAGACTAGCGCCCTTTTGATACAGCTTCATACCCACCATTAAAATGCCGTGGCTGCATAAATCCATAAGCACACCGGCTAATGTGGCGCGAACCAAGCCACTGGTTGAGCCACCTTTGCCTAAAATACGCAGTACAATGGTTTGCGGAATTTGTGCGAGAACACCAACAAATACGAAGGCAATCAACAAACTAAACCACATGGTGTTGAGTAACTCGAACACGCTGTGAGTTAAGGTCTCTACCTGTGATACACCAAAATCGATGTTCAATGCGTAAAGGCCGTAGCCGAGGGCACAAATGATTAAGCTCGACCACAACATCCAATCGATAGATTGCTTTGGATGACAGCAGCTAGACTCTTCACCTTCGTGAGTTTCAACTTTGGTTTTAGGCGAAGGGCCGCAGCAAGAATGCAGCGATTCATTTTGGGAAGATGTTTGATCGGGTGATTGCGCCACCGGATCGTCATTGACTTTTTTGTGTCCGCAACAACTTGAAGACACAGCATCTGTACTACTCAAGTTAGCCCCCTATTTAAGAACCTCTGATTAACTCATCCATGATTTAATCAGAGGACAAAAATTAAAAGTGCGATTTCCAATTTCTTCACAATTTCAATTACTTACCGTTCTTGAAATTGGCGACACATCTTTGTTTGTGTCATCAGAGTGTCACCGGAAACTCTGGGTGAATCAGAGTTTCCTTTAGTTTGACGTAGATGACGACTAAAACAGAAAACCACGTGCTTTATATATTGACAACATAATTGAAAATATTACAAGCAAACTATGCTCGCAGGCCTGTTTAAATCGTATTCACCCTAATTACGTCAAAATACATACCAATAAATTTATCTGTAAGAGCTTCCAAAGCAGAACCTCTACTGAAGAACGGCTCAAGCAGCGCAGGCAAGGCACCCTCTCAAATAAGAAAGGTCGTTTTCCATTTTGTGGCCTACATCTCTGTCGAATATTTCGTTAAAAATAGACCAGTCTAATCTATCAGAGTTTAACGAAAACCATGGCTCGCACGCGCAACGATGACAAATATTCTGGCAATAAAGAGAGTTTAATTGCGGCCGGAGAGGCTTTAATCAGAAAAGCCAGTTATTCGCAAATTGGTATTAACGACGTTCTGCGAGAAACCGGAATTCCCAAGGGTTCGTTTTATCACTATTTCGATAGTAAATTAGAGTTTGGTATTGCTGTTTCCGAATTTTATCACCAAAAGCAAATGGAAACGGCACGTAAAACTCTTAAAAATCAGCACCTAGCGCCTATCAATCGTTTACAAGGTTTTTTTGAAAGCGCCCTGCAAGATATGAAAACCAAACAATTTACTCAAGGTTGCTTAATGTGCAATTTAACCACCGAATTAGCCGATGAAAATAATGAATTAAAAAATGTGCTTAATCGGCAATGGCAAGAATTAAGCAATGAAATAGCCGATTGTTTAAAAGCCATTGAATTAAAGTCGCTAAATTTAGAACACCTAAGCAGAACAGAGGCAGCAGACTGGTTACTGAATTCTTGGAGCGGTGCATTAACACGCATGAAATCCAGTGGTAGCGCACAGCCTTTACATTTATTTCTTAAATCTCTGCACTTGCAATCAACCATTAATCATTAATCAACCAAAATCAGTTTTATTAAACACTTCAAAAATACATTGATTAATAGATGTTTTAACCGCCCTTACAGAGCAACCTTCACTGAATTAACTAACGTTATTTAATTAAAAACGGGATTATCATGCAAACTAAAAAAACCATTTTATTAACCGGCAGCAGCCGTGGCATTGGTCTTTTAACCGCTAAAACTCTTGCTAAAGCTGGACATAAAGTTTACGCCTCTATGCGCGACATTAGTACTCGCAACAGTGCAATTGCTAAAGAATTGTCAGAATTTGCGACGGCAAACAAATTAGATTTAATTCCAACTGAGTTGGATGTTACCTCTAAAGAACAATGTGACAGTGTGATCAGCGAAATTCAAAAACAAAATACTATTGATGTTTTAATTAACAATGCCGGTGTCATGCCCGTTGGTTTAACAGAAGCCTTCACCAATGAACAAGTGCAAGCCTGTATGGATGTAAACTTATTCGGCCCAATTAACACCACGAAAGCCGTTTTACCCGCAATGCGTGCCAATAAAAATGGCAAATTAATTCATTTAAGTTCGTCAGCCGGACGTTTATCGATTCCGTATTTTGGCGTTTACTGTTCATCAAAATGGGCATTAGAAGCTTACATGGAATCACTGCAAATCGAATTAGACTCGTTTAATATCGAGACTTGCATCATTGAGCCAAGTGGCCACGGAACCGAGTTGGTTAACTCGTCACCAGAACCTAGCGATAAAAATTGCCTAGAAAGCTACGGCGAATTAGCTCAAGGTCGTGATAAATTATTAGGCATGTTTAAAGGCTTTTTCGCGCAGCAAGATCCAATTTCAGATGCACAAAATATTGCCGACGCTATTTTAACCTTGGTTGAACAATCAGAGCCTATGCCGATTCGTTACCAAATTGGCCAAGATATGGGCGTAGAAGGTATTAATAAGGCTACCGCCCCCATTCAAAATGGTTTAACCGAGCAACTTAAGCCTGTTTACAGTAACTAGACGAATAGCTTTGGAATTCTCACCGAATTAATTAGACAAGCATAATATGGATTTAAGCGCTCAATACACAAGGATGTGTGTCGCAAAACAGCGGCAATATTAGGTTTTAAACTACGGAACCAACAATTTAAAAATCACAAGCTCAGAAAAGAGTCTTATTTTTAAACACTGCTAATGTTTTAAATTTTTATTCCAAATATTTAATTTGATCAAAATTAATCCGCATCAATTTATTGAAAACTCTAATTAACCTAGAGTCCCGAGCGACAAAAGATGTGTCGCCAATTTAAAGAACGGTAAGTGATTGAAATTGTGACGAAATGAGAAATTGCACTTTCAATTTCCGTCCTCTGATAAAACTCCAGATGAGTTAATCAGTGGGTCCTATAAAGTTTAGTATAAAAACAGGTAAGAACCCCGCCTTAATATATGTTAACAAAATTTTTAGTTTTTTATTTTTACCGGTTAAGTCTTTTTTTATGGAACGGCTCGCATTTATTTTTTCAATCTACTTTGCCAGCTTTCAACGCTAATAACTTGAAAAGTCTAGAAGTTTTCTACGCGGATATTTTCCGTATAACTTTTATTAAAAATAAGCAGTAGATTTATGCTCAAGACAATGTCATATTATTGACCCCTCAGGATTTTAAGCCCTTTCTTTACATTTTTAATGCGCGCTATTTCATTGGCAAATTCTCAAATTCGATGTTATAAAAGTTTAGACGGTGCAATTTTAAGAGTTTAATTCCATAATTCTCTTATCTGTATTTTGCACCGCGACCAAAGCCTTTCATCTCATTCTCAGAGGAATCGATGCTTATGGGTCAAGCGCATATTGCTGTTAACAACCAAAACAACCTTCCTATCCGCTACGTTCTTGATACGAACGTTCTTATCCACGACCCAACCGCATTATTAAAATTTGAAGAACATCACATAACCATTCCAATGACGGTTTTAGAGGAGCTAGACAAGCTTAAAAACGGCCGCAATACAACCGCAGCTGATTGCCGACAAGCAATCCGTGAAATCGATAAAATCCTAGGCCGAGCTGAGCCCGAAGACGTTGAATCGGGTGTTCCGATTATGCGCGAAGCGACCGACTCTCATCTCGGCTCCCTATCGATTATGATGTCTAAATGCCCCGAAAATGTAACTCTTCTTCCAAACCATCTAAACGACAACAAAATCCTTAACGACATCTGTTTTTTAAAAGCCCAATACCCCAATCAATCAGTGGTGCTGGTTACTAAAGATATCAACATGCGCCTTAAGGCTCGTGGCTGCGGAATTGAAGCCCAGGACTATCAAAATGATCAATCGATTTCAGATATTGAATATTTGCATAAAGGCTTTTTGATGTTTGAGGGCAGCTTTTGGGATCAAATTGAAAAAGTTGATACCGAGCAGCAGCTAGGCCGCACAATTCATATATTGCCCCGCGTTGATCCCATCCAAAATATTTACCCAAATCAATTTATTTTGGATGAAATGGGTTTTGTTGGCAGAGTTATCAATGTAGATGCTCACGAAATTACCGTGCTGCACCTCGACGAAGGAAAACTCCTTACCACCGAAGCTTGGGGCTTAATTCCACGTGATATCTATCAAGCCTGCGCGCTCAACCTATTGCTCGACCCAGATGTGCATTTGGTTAATTTAACGGGTTCGGCCGGCTCTGGAAAAACCATTCTCGCCCTAGCTGCCGCCATTGAAATGACTATGGCTACAAAAACCTATCGTCGTATTATTGCAACGCGAAGCACCCAAGGCCTTGACGAAGACATTGGCTTTTTACCGGGTACAGAAGCGGAGAAAATGAGTCCTTGGTTAGGCGCAATTACCGACAACCTTGAAGCTTTGCACTGTGAAGACGAAGACTGCGACGGCAGTGTTGATTACGTGTTAAATAAAGTGCCTTTACACTTCAAATCGTTGAATTACATACGCGGACGTAGCTTTCAGCACAGCCTGATCATTATTGATGAGTGCCAAAATCTCACTCCACACCAGATAAAAACCATTATTACCCGCGCGGGCAATGGCTCTAAAGTCATTTGTCTGGGCAATCTCGCGCAAATTGATACTCCCTATTTAAACGCTAACAGCTCGGGTTTAACTTATCTGAGCGAACGCTTCAAAAACTTCGCTTCCGGTGGCAGCATTCAACTGCAAGGTGTTCCACGCTCTGCTCTTGCTGAATATGCCGAGGCGAATCTCTAAGAATCCTATCAACTCTGAATTTACGGCGGTGCAGAAATGTACCGCCAATCACAAATGTACCGCCAATCACAATTGAAACCTCTGATTAATTGATCCTTATTAAAATTAGCTAAGCAGTACAGTACCTGTAGTCACACGAGGCACTTAATATTTGCACAGCAATAATGAGCAATATTGCCGTAAATAATGATAGGAACACTGACAATTTCTCAGAATTGCAGCAATTCTCAACACTCAGTAATCGGCAGCAGTTCTAGGATTTAATAGACTGAGACTTAATAAAACCAGTTTACCCGAGTGTGTAACTTGGTTATTGCCAGACGTTAAATGAAGTTTTTTACCGATTATTTTGCTTTTAACGTAAACCCTTCCCATCAAAAACACCGTCTACACAGCTCACCATTAGGTATTAAATACACATCGTTGGCTTTTACCGTAACTACGCTGCGATCAGTTTGCTTGCAAAATGGGCTAACACTTACCATGTTTAAAAGCGAGATGAGTGTTTAATTACAAAACCCAAATGCTAAGAAACAACTAAGAAACGCGATGCAATGTAAAGATCTCGCTTTATCGGAATTCAAATCAAAAAATTAGTCTGCACGGTAGAAAAAACCGGTATTTAATACATTCGGCGAGAGTCAAAATATAGAGCCTTAAATATAGCGCTCTAAATATACAATCCAAATATGAGAGCCTTCGATTAACTCATTTATGATTTAATCAAAGAACAGTGGTTAACAATGCGACTGCTAATTTCTTCATAATTTCAGCCACTTACCGCTCTTAAAATTGACGATACATGCTTTGTGTTTCTGAAAACTCTGGGTTAATCGGAGTTTTCTATAGAAACGATCCTATAGATCACGCTATTTATTGGTATAACATTAGTAGATATAAGAAAAATTAGTGGGTATAAGAAAAATAGGTCCAACAAAAACCGGAGAATAAAAAGCATTGGTTGTAAGAGTTTGCAGCAAGGATATTCAGCAAAGATTGCATCAAGAAAATACAACTAAAATATAGATAAACGCATTTGCAAATTCACAAATTTTTAATATCCATGCCTCGCCGCTGCAATACTGTAAAGACTACCATCATATTTTGGCGTGACTTTGGCTAGTATTCAAACGCTTTAAATACATAAGTCGTACACTTAAGACCGAGAATGCTTAACGGAACCTAAACAGGCTTATGATAATTTTGTGATAACTTCGGCGATTGTGGCTCAGATCCAAAACTGCTGTAAAACTCACAGTAGTCTTTATATTTAATGCTGCTATAATGCGCGCCCCGAACGTGGATACATAACAATTACTAGCCTTCCTTTAGGTGCTTTCACTTAAAAGATTTTTAAAGGGAACCCAGAGATTGGTTTATCCAAATCTATATGTGTGGCCTGCCCGATTTTTTTTATAAAATTTATACAAAAATCAATCTCTGTTCGAGTTACAGATTTAATTAATAATTAACAATCCCTTTTCATTGGAGGAGTTTCTCTTATGTGGATTAGCAAAAAAAGTTTATCCAGTGCAGTTATCATTGCATCCACTCTTGTTTCAGTAAACAGCTTCGCACAAGACGACACCGTAGAAGTTAAAGTTGGCGGTTTCATCCGTGCAGATTACGGCGATGGCGATCGTTACTCTGAAGAGCAAGGCGAAGACCGTCTTGGCGTTTCTAAAGCTGCCTTAGCTGCTCAATCTACCTACAAAAACGTAACTGGCGTTTTAGTTTTCGGTACCGAAATTCTTACTGACGGTGATGACAACGCAGACGGCAACGTTGACGTTAAAGATGCATTCATCGTTTTAAACAATGTTGGCGACTCAGTTGTTAGCTTCTCTGTTGGTGCACAACCTCTATTATTCGGCTTGAAGCCAGAAGGTTACCCAGGTGACCACAGCATCCAAGCTTCTATCGAATACGGTGCAGGCGGTTTGTTCGCAGTTGCTAACCAAGCTGGTCCATCAATCATTTCTTGGGCTGACTTCGGTGACTTCACTCTACGTGGTGGTGTTTTCGATCTAAACAGCAACTACGACGACGTAACTTTCGCTGAGTTCGGCGACGACGGCTCTTCTGTTTCTGACAACTTCTTCTTGCAATTACGTGGCACCAACATTGGCGGCACCGGTATCTACGGCGTAATTGGTGCAGAGTCTGTATTCGTTGATCCACAAAACGACGGCGAAACCATCACCACTATCGGTCTTGGTTGGTCTAACAGCGTAATCGACGTTTCTGCTGAATACGTTCAGTTAGATGAAACCATCATCCAAGCTGGCGGTTTTGATATCGATGACGACGAAACTTACTTGATTCTTGAAGCTTCTGTAAAAGCTACTGACAAGTTAAGCTTCTACGCAGACTACTCTGAAGCTGACGAAGTTGAGTTCGAAACTATCCGTGTTGGCGTTGACTACTTGTACAACAAATTCACTGTTTTCTCAGCTGAATACTCTCAAGATGAATTCGATGGCGGCGACGACATCGACAGCATCGACTTCCGTATTGCTCTTAAATACTAATTTAAGACCTTTACGATGGTCTGAACCCTTAGCGGTTTAGCAAAAAAAGCCCGACATAGTCGGGCTTTTTTGTTTTTGTTTTTGTTTTTGTTGTTTAAGCATCTTTGATTAAATTCGCTTAATTATATTTTGTACAAATTAGATAAATAATCGCCTAGCTAAAATAAAAACAACTCAGTAATCGGTGAGAAAACCACCACTTTGATGCTTCCATAATTGGGAATACAAGCCGTCTTTTGCCACTAATTCTTCGTGACTACCCTGCTCCACAATCTTGCCTTGATCAAACACCAACAAACGATCCATTGCCGCAATAGTCGAAAGTCTGTGTGCGATAGCAATTACCGTCTTATTCAACATCAGCTCGTTTAAACTTTGCTGAATACTGACTTCAACTTCGGAATCGAGCGCTGAGGTTGCTTCGTCTAGAATTAATATTGGAGCGTCTTTTAACATCACACGGGCAATCGCAATACGCTGACGCTGGCCGCCAGAGAGCTTAACGCCACGCTCACCCACATACGCATCGTAACCGGTACGACCTTTCGAATCCGATAAATTCAAAATAAACTCATGAGCCTTGGCTTTTTTGGCCGCTGCAATCATTTCTTCATCGGAGGCAAAGGGTTTGCCAAATTTAATGTTGTCTCTAACCGAGCGATGCAACAACGATGTATCTTGAGTCACCATCGCGATATGTTCGCGCAAACTCTCTTGTTTAAGCATCGCGATATTTTGTCCATCAATACAAATCGAGCCGCTCTGAATGTCGTAAAAGCGCAGCAGTAAATTTACGAAACTCGATTTGCCGGAACCAGAACGCCCAACAATACCAACCTTTTCACCCGCGTTAATCACCAAATTCAAATCGGTAAAAACTTGGATATTGTTAACTTTACGCCCGTAGGAAAAATTCACTTGGTTGAACTGGATTTCCCCTTGTCGAACAATCAGAGGCTTAGCATCAACGATGTCCACGACGTCGCGAGGTCTTGCGATGGTTGAGATTCCATCCGATACGGTACCAAGCTGCTCAAATAAGGCGCTAACTTCCCACATAATCCAATGAGACATGCCGGTAAGTCGAATCGATAAACTCATCGCAATAGCAATAGCGCCAGTACTGATTGCATCTTGCATCCAAAGCCAAATACCTAAAGCACCAACCGAAAAGACCAACAACATATTGGTAATCCAAATCGTTAAATTCAGCAGGGTTACCAATCGCATTTGTGGGTGCACGGTGGACATAAACTCCTCCATACCAGCGCGCACGTAACTCGCTTCTCGATTTGAATGGGAAAAAAGCTTTACGGTTAATATGTTGGTGTAACTATCGACCACTCTGCCGGTCATCAGTGAGCGTGCATCGGCTTGTACTTCTGATGTTCTTTTCAGTTTAGGAACAAAAAAACGCAAAACTAAAACATACACAAACAACCAAACAATCAGTGGCACAGCGACCCTGATATCCGCATCTGCCAGCAGAACAATGGCGGTAATCAAATACACCGTTGCGAACAGCAACACGTCCAGAAGCTTCATCACAGAGTCGCGAATCGCTAGGGAGGTTTGCATAACCTTGGTGGCGATTCGGCCACTAAATTCATCCTGAAAGAAACTGAAACTTTGATTCAACAGGTATCGGTGTGCGCGCCACCGCACTGCCATTGGAAAATTACCCAACAAACTTTGATGCACTATGGTCGAGTGTAAAAATACCGCCAAAGGCATTCCCAGTAAGATAAACAGAGAAATACCGAGTAATTTCGGCCACTGTTCTTCGAGGAATGTCTCTCTGTCGGACGACACCAACCAATCAACCAGCTGCCCCAATATACCGAATAAATAAGCCTCCCCCACTGCAATCATGCCGGTAAGCAGGGCCATTGTAATCAGCACCTTTTCAATACCTTGCGAGTAGTGACGACAGAATGCTAGTAAAGACTTAGGAGGTTGTTTTAAATGCTCTTCGGGAAAAGGCTCTATCAACCTCTCAAAAAAACTAAAAATCATAGGTTTGTATACCAGAGCCAAAAATCGATTCAAATCTTACTGTGAGACTATTTCTAGGGAAGTTACAATATACGATCTAAGCGGAATTTTGTTGCCAATTTTTTTAAACATAAAATTCTAATATTATCGATTTGCGCGCAAATTATATAAATACGTCAAATCTCGACCTTAATCGTTTAAATCTCCACCAGCGTGTGCGATATCTCCTACAAAATCTTAGTACTTCTCCTACATACGGATTCACAGACTTGGCGCAAGATACATCCATAAATTCGAAAAACCAATAAACAGAGTTTGTAATAATTCCGACAGGAATTAGTGACATAATATGGAGATTGGGTGAGATAGTTCATAAAAAAGTTACACTGAACTGTCTATAAATAAGAAGATTTACTTAAACGAATTTATGGAATTACCTATCTTCTTAAGGAATAAGAGCTCGTACTACAAGGTAAGTAGTTGAATAGGTATACCTGGGAAGGACTACTCGGGGTCTTAGGAAAAAATCACGGAATGATCGGCTAGGAAGCCAATATAAGGTTACGGAAAAGACCATTAAGGATGAAACAGGAAGGTATTTTTAGGGAGGAAATGTTCAGGGAAGAGGTGCAAAGGAAACCGCACAACAACAGATGAAGCCGGATGCTTTGGTAGGGAAAAGGATTAGCAGGAAGCTTAAAAGCCAATCAAACAGCATAGATAGGGAAATCACGTTCAGGATGAACGTTTTGTACTTGGATTTGTACGTAGGTTGTTTGGGATAGTTACTTCAAGGATTGATTGTTTTCAAGGAAGACGGATTCTGGATGAGTCTTTCGGCAATGGAATAAAATTTACAGAGACTTTCTCTGGCAGGATGCACAAAGGAATAATCGGATAGACCAAGAAAGGTCAAGGGATGCTGCTCTAATTACTGGAGACTCATGTAACTTGCCAGTTGCATGAGTCGAATCATTCTTTAAGCACAGAGCACTTAATATTTGCTACTCTTTTAAGCACAGCAATCGTATTGATTGCTCAAACAATTCGCTTTAGAGCGGTCATCTATCGGATAAATAATTTTGTTCAGGCAAAATTATTTTTACGACTCACCACACGCTGAAACAAACGCGTTTCTATAATTGTATCAACTACTAATACTACCTTTTAAATGAAGAGAAGATCTTCATAGATTGAATACCTGTACTGTTCTGATTTTATAAGCCACAGGTAATTTACCAGGGCTGATTTACCCACAACAGCTCTCCCGCACCGGCCATCAAATATTCTGTTTCGATACACACTAACGAACTGGTTCCAAGCCTTAATTTACCGGCCTCCAAACCTGCAAGCCAATCGACGAAGGTTCCTATTAATGGTTGATGAGTGACCATCAAAAGTGATTCAACGCCAGACAGTTCAATAGCCTTGCTCAAACGCTCTGGATTAGCCTCCGGCACTAATAACTCGGTGGTATCGAACATCAAATGAGGAATAAATTTTTGTGCGAGTGTTGCTGTCTGCTGAGCACGAACGTAGGGACTTGCCCAAAACGATGTGACAGAGTTGAGTTCATGGGAGCGCTTTTCCAACACGTCGTTGGTTTCAGCAACTCCGCGAGCAGTAAGCTGGCGAGTACTATCAGCTGGGCAATAAGGCTCTGCTTCGCCGTGTCGAAGTAAGAATAGTTTCATGGTTGCTACTCTCAACAAGTCTATGGCCCGTTCAAAAATCTGATAGTAGATTTGAACGATTACGGTGACATTACAAAAAATTAAACAATAAGCAGTGCAGTCTTAGAGATTGCTGCCTTACAGATCGCTAGATTAGTCGGAACCACCAACATCGGATGCATCGTCAACCTTATCGTCTGTGTTTGGCCAATCTTGAAATGGAAAGGGTTTTTCTTCCGAGTTAAACGACAAGAACTGAAAACCTTGTTGGATATATTGAGAAAGTCCCGAACCAAACTTCAATAGATTTGCGTTCGGCTCGCCACTCACTAAGGTTAGAACAAACTGAAGAAAGACCAAAAGCCACGTTAAGATTACGGAAATATATACGCCAAAACCAATAATGACCATATACAGTAATCTTAACCAAATATTTTCTTTATTCCAGGCGAAGTGCTTGTCAGTCATTGTTTTTTACCGTGAATTCAACGTCGTAATTTTGTTCGCCCTGCATCAGTCGTTTAGCAACTTCTGATACCGGTTTATTCTCGAACAATACTGCATGTAATCCAGAAACCAAAGGCATGTATACATCCAACTCGTCCGCTTTTTTCTTAACAATGCGAACAGTGTTAACCCCTTCGGCAACTTGACCAATTTCTTCTATGGCCTGATCCAAAGTCTTGCCACGACCAATACTGAATCCTACCCGATAATTTCGGCTCAAATCGGAAGTACAGGTTAAAATTAAATCACCCACACCGGCCAAACCCAAAAAAGTCATTGGATTTGCGCCAAGCTCTGTTGCAAACCGGCTCATTTCAGCAAGGCTTCGCGTCAGTAACATCGCTTGAGTGTTATGCCCTGTACCCATGGCCGCTGCCATACCGGCGACAATAGCGTAGATATTTTTCAGTGCGCCGCCGAGCTCTACGCCATAGCGGTCATGGTTGGAATAAACCCGAAAGCTGGGTGAACTGAGCACCTCTTGAACGGTTTCTATCAACGTTTCGTTTTCACTGGCGATCACCGTACCGGTTTGCTGATTCTGAACGATCTCCTTAGCGAAGTTCGGCCCACTTAACACACCAATCGGGTGATTTGGGACTTCTTCTTCCAGTATTTGGCTCATCAGCACAAAGCCTTCTGGCTCGATACCTTTAGCGGTACTGACAATCCCAGCGCCTGGATCTAACAGGGGTTTAACAGTTTGAATCACCGAGCGAAAAGACTTACTTGGAATGGATACAAACACCAACTGAGCACCCGTTAGTGCCGCGGTCAAATCCGAGGTGATAGTGAGTTGATCGCACAACTTATAGCCGGGAAGGTATTTTTTGTTTTCGCGATCGTTTTGGCAGCTCAGCGCCTGCTCTTCATTGCGCATCCATTGAAAAACATTGTGGCCGTTAGAGGCAGTGAAATTAGCGATTGCTGTTCCAAAACTTCCGCCACCGAGAACCGCAATTTTCTTTGGGCCTTGCATATAAATCCTTGTAAATAATGAATTTTACGAGAAATTTGCGCCTTTGGATTAAGGCTAGCTCATTAAGCTGACATTGATACAACAACGTGTAAATCAAGACAGTAGGTTATGAGATCTGTAGTGATAAAGCCAAGCAAAATGCTTGGCTTTATGGAGGAGAGAGCTAGTGAGATAGCTCTAACAAGAGTTTGTTCAGTCTTTGAACGTATCCCGCAGGGTCTGACAAGGTGCCACCTTCTGCTAGGTTTGCTTGGTCGAACAGAATTTTTACCAACTCAACAAAGCGATCTTCGTCGGGCTCCATGTCCAATTTAACCACCAGCGGATGCTCAGGGTTAAGCTCTAAATCGGGTTTAACCTCGGGAAGAGCTTGGCCTGCTTGCTCCATCAAACGACGCATTTGTGCACCCATGTCGTGCTCACCCACCACCAAACAAGCAGGTGAGTCGGTTAAACGATGGGTAATGCGAACGTTATTCACGTCGTCTTTTAAAGCTTCTTTAGCGCGCTCAAGTAAACCCGCCAATTGCTTTTCGCTTTCTTCTTGTGCCTTCTTCTCTTCTTCGGAATCTAACTTGCCAAGGTCTAGAGAACCTTTGGCGACATCTTGGAAATGTTTGCCGTCAAATTCCATCATGTTGCTCATCAACCACTCGTCAACACGATCTGAAAGAATGAGAACCTCGATACCTTTCTTGCGGAATACTTCTAGATGCGGACTGTTCTTAGCGGTATTGAAGTTTTCAGCGGCCACAAAATAAATTTTATCTTGGCCTTCTTTCATGCGTTCAATGTATTGCTCTAAAGACTGATCTTGGACTTTAGAATCGGTATGGGTGGACGAGAAGCGCAGTAATTTCGCGATTTTTTCGCGGTTGACGTAGTCTTCTGCCGGACCTTCTTTTAACACTTGGCCGAATTCAGACCAGAAGGTGGTGTAATTTTCTGGATCGTTTTTCGCCATTTTATCGAGCATATCCAACACGCGCTTGGTTAACGCTGTGCGCATGGCATCGATATTTGGATCTTTCTGTAAGATTTCACGAGAAACGTTTAGCGATAAATCCGCCGAGTCGACCACACCTTTAACAAAGCGCAAATACATTGGGAAGAACTGCTCGGCGTCATCCATGATGAAGGTACGTTGCACGTACAACTTTACGCCGCGTGAACCGTCACGGTTGTACAAATCGAAGGGTGCTTTCGATGGAATGTACAGCAAACTGGTGTAATCGAGCTTACCTTCTACACGGTTGTGACTCCATTTAAGAGGGTCGGTAAAATCGTGAGAAATGTGCTTGTAAAACTCTTTGTATTCTTCATCGGTTATTTCACCACGTGGACGTGTCCATAACGCGGTAGCGGTGTTAATAACCTCGTCTTCTGGAGTTGCAGGTTGGTCTTCGTCATCCGCCCCGTAATGCTCTTTGGCCATAACGACCGGAATTGAAATATGGTCGGAGTATTTCTTAACGATAGAGCGCAAACGCCAACCATCGGCAAATTCGGTTTGATCGTCTTTCAAATGCAATACGATTTTGGTACCGCGATCGGCTTTCTCAACAGTTTCTACCGTGTATTCAGCTTCGCCATCGCACTCCCAATGCACGCCATCTTCGGGCTTAGCACCGGCTCTACGGGTGAACACTTCGACCTTGTCGGCAACGATAAACGCGGAATAGAAACCAACACCAAATTGGCCAATAAGATGAGAATCTTTGCGCTCATCGCCGGTGAGGTTTTGCATAAACGCGGCCGTGCCCGACTTAGCAATGGTGCCCAAGTGCTCCACAACTTCATCGCGAGACATGCCAATGCCGTTATCGGAGATAGTGACGGTTTTTGCGTCTTTATCAAATTCGATGCGGATTTTTAGGTCGCTATCGCCTTCAAACAAACTATCGTCTTTTACCGCTTCAAAACGCAGCTTGTCGGCAGCATCGGAGGCATTGGAAACAAGTTCTCTTAGGAAAATTTCTCTGTTGGAGTACAGAGAGTGAATCATCAAATGTAAGAGTTGTTTGGCTTCAGTCTGGAAACCGCGAGTTTCCTTCTGGGCAACAGTCATCGAGAGTAGCTCCTCAAATAATAAGTCTTGCTCTTGTTCAAACGGCACTGGTGGTAGCACAGTGCCTACTTGGCACTATAGGTGAGGGCTTTCAAAAAGATTTCAAGGCAAGAAAGGCTAATCAATCAGCAGAGCTACATGTTGATGATTATAAAATCGGAATAAAAAAGCAGCCGACGACCTCTTCCCTGAGCGAATGATTATTTTTCGAGTAACTGGGCTTGATTACTTGATTAATGTGGCTCTGTAATGAAGTTCGCCCGTGCCGTCGCAATGGGTTTGTGCTCCTCTTGCTGCCAGGCTCGAACCTGCACATTCGTCACTCGATTACCCTGACGCAGAATTTCACAAGAGGCGTAGGTATCGAATAAGCGCCCTGCTCGCAAAAAATCGATGGAGAAATCAACCACTCTAGGAATCACCGGTCGTTCAAATTTTAACAATAAAAACATCGCCGCAGAGACTTCCATAAAACCTGAAATAGCACCGCCATGAATGGCAGGCAGAGTTGGATTACCCACCACACTCTCTTGAGCAGGCAAGCAGAAAAGAATGCCTTGTTGTGTGTCTAAAATTTTAATGCCGAGCGTTTGCGCGTAGGGAATTTCATCAACAAGCTTTGTGAAATCGCGTTGGTTCTTAATGTGCTCAATATTTCCAAGAAAATGATCCATGGTATTAAACCGCTCCTTTTTCGAGTATTGCATGAATACTCGACTGCATCGCCACCGTATGCTCGGCGCTGAGTCGTGAAAAATTAGCGTGTACGGTGGCAACCGGTTTTTCTTGTTGTTGATAAGCAACGCCGCGCGTGAAAATAATGTTTTTCGTCATTTTATAAACCTCGGCGTGGGCAAAAATATCGCTGCTGTTGTCACCTCGGCTCAGATAATCAACACGCAAGTCAAGAGTGGGCGCAAACGATAATTCACTTAAAACACTCAATGCTGCCGAGCCACAACAGGTATCGAGCAAGGTCGTTATGGCACCACCGTGCATAACACCGTTCGAAGGATTTCCCACCAACCGTTCTTGAAAAGGCATTTTCATGGCTACGGTTGCGCGCTCTATGCTGATGTATTCAAGCTGTAGCTCGCTCACATGGTTAGCTTTTAATTGACCGCCCAACACCAGTTCACAGAGTTTTCTAACCTCTTCGAGCGACACCAACTCAGACTCTGGCGGTAAAACAAGTTCTGGAAAACTGTATTGTATTTTCATAGTTAAGGTGCCATTGGAGAATTAACTCGGCATTGGAAATTTGGATTAACCTCTCAGTGAATGAACCGGTATTTCCAATTGCTCTTAATTCAGTTTCATTTGTGTAATGTGCGGCTTAAAACCTGCTTTTTGGTAGGCCGAAATCGCCGCCGTATTTTCTGAGTATACCTCCAGATAAATATCGTTAATATCCTTCGATTTTGACCAAGCAACCAATTGCTCAATAATACCTGCGTTCAAACCCATGCCACGAAACTCGGGATCGACATACATAAATCCTAATAGCACATGTTCTTTGTGGGTTAAATACGCTTTTGACGGCAAAATTTTTGCGTAACCACTGGCGAGAATCCGTTGTTCTTTTTGCGCAACGACTACGCTTGAATATTCACTCTCAATTAAATCAGCAATACTGTAATAGGATACTGGGTCGGGTTCTATACACGGATTATAAGGTCTCTCAGAAGAAATAATGCCTTGTTCAAATGCTAAGAGAATGGGTAAATCTTCGAGCGTTGCTTCGCGGTAAATGATGGTGGTAGACATTTTTAATAAAGAGATAAATTAGGTGTTTATTTAGGGGGAGATCTTAGAAAAATATTCTAGGAATCTCTGATTAATGTAAAGCAGGGATATACAGCAGACGATACTCTTTTGGTTAACCTATTTTGAACTGTGGCCTTTGTAATTAGCGGCTTTGTAATTATGGCCTTCTGAATTAAAACTGTTTATTCAACGAAACCTTCCTGTCAAACACATAAATGCCCGTCAAACACATAAATGACCAATAAAAATCATGGCCGAAAAAAATAACTGTGATCTATTAAGGAAACCTCCAATTAAATCATGAATGAGCTAATCGGAGGTTCCTAATAGGTTCCTAGGGTTTATTCGCCGTAAAAGGTTTGTCCAGATTCTGCCATAGCGCGTAATTTATCGGTGACCTTATAAAGATTTCCGTAACCCGCATACTTGTCGGCAATTGATACAAACTCGGCAATGCCTAGTGTTTCTACATAACGAATTGGACCGCCTCTGAATCGTGGGAAGCCTAATCCGTACAGCATCGCCATGTCTAACTCAACAGCACTATCGACGATATTTTCTTCCAAGCAGCGTATTGCTTCTAAGCAGAATGCAACCATTAATCGCTCGCAAATGGTGTTTTCATCATAACTACAGTTGCCAGTGACAACCTCATCCAATACAGAAACAGCGTTGCTATCTTCGGTCTTTTTCGCTCTGCCACGTTCGTCTTTGGGGTAGCTATAAAAACCGACACCATTTTTTTGCCCTAAACGATCCTTCGCTAATAAGTGCTCGGCGGCAGTGGTGAATTCGTATTTCATGCGATCAGGAAAACCCTCGGCAAGTACGTCTGCGGCGTGAACCGTCGTATCCATACCAATAACATCGCATAAATACGCAGGCCCCATTGGCCAACCAAAGTCTTCCATAACTTTGTCTATGGTTGTGAAGTCTATGCCTTCGTTAACCATTTGCATAAAGGCGCCCAAATACGGGAATAGCACGCGGTTTACCAAAAATCCGGGACAATCTTTAACAACGATCGGTTTTTTACCCATCGCTAAAGCGTAATTAACGGTTTTAGCAATAGCGGCGTCTGAGGTTTTGGTACCCTTAATAACTTCAACCAACGGCATTTTAGGAACCGGATTAAAGAAGTGCATACCTAAAAAGTTTCCGGGTCGAGCAAGATTTTCAGACAAATAATCGATTGAAATCGTAGATGTGTTGGTAGCTAAAACGGCGCTATCGGAGATTTCTTTTTCTACTTCGGCCAATACCGCTAATTTTACTTTGGGATTTTCAACAACCGCTTCTATCACTAGGTCGATTTTATCAAATCCGTCGTAGGTTAATGTGGGCGAAATATTGGCAAGTACTTTTGCTTTTTTATCGGCGTTAATTCGGCCTTGATTTTCTAGACGTGCAAGCAGTTGTGTGGCTTCATTAACACCGAGGTCAATACCGGCTTGATTGATATCTTTCATAATAATCGGCGTGCCTTTATAAGCCGATTGATAAGCGATACCGCCACCCATAATACCAGCGCCTAAAACCGCCGAGTGACTTACAGGCTCTGAAGATTTTGCGTATTTTTTAGCAATTTTAGCCACGGCCTGCTCGGCTAAAAATACGTTAATTAATTGCTTGGCAACTTCGGTTTTGCCCATTTGGGCGAAATATTTCGCCTCTATTTTTAATGCGCCATCACGATCAAGATTTGCGCCTTCCTCAATACATTTGACTGCGGTTAAAAGCGCGGGATAATGATGACTAAACGATTTGCTCACCGAATCTTTTAATTCGGCAAATAAGGCTGGATCATTTTCGGGAGCAATCAGAGGTGATTTTTTCTTAGCAACAGCGCCCTGCCAATCCATCTCACCGGCAATCGCTTTCTCTAAAATGACTAAGGCTTCATCCAGCAATTGCTCTGGCTCTACAATCGCATCGATAACTCCAGCACTCAGGGCCTCGGTAGCTGGATAATTGGTTGCTTTGGTAATCCACTCTGTCGCCGTACGAACACCAACAAGTCGAGACATTCTAATGGTGCCGCCAAAACCCTGAATAATACCAAGATTGGTTTCTGGCAAGCCAATGGTCGAACGTGGGGTGGCAATTCGAAAATCACCCGCGAGGGCAATCTCAAGACCACCACCCAAACAATAACCGTTGATGGCAACTACGGTTGGTACAGGTAGGTCTTCTAATTTATTGAAAATATCAAAGGTAATGTGCTCGATATTCGCGATTAAATCGGGCATGTCTTGGGAAAACATTTCTCCGAATTCTGTAATATCAGCACCAACCACAAATGAATCTTTGGCACTGGTCACTACAACACCGCGGACACTGTCATCGGTTGTGAGCATTTCTAAGACGTGTTGCAATTCTGCCAAGGTCGCCTTATCAAATTTGTTGATAGGCAGATCTTGGCGATCAAAACGTAATTCTACAAAGCCATCGGATAATGAATTCAACGATAAGGTCGCGCCTGAAAACATAATTGAGCCCTCTCACAAGCTGGTATTAAAATTTTTTGAGCGTGAAAATCCAGTCTTTTTGATATCCCCTAGACCTCGCAGCTCAATGACATAAGGATCGTTCAATCACGTTAACATTAGTCAGTTGATAACAGCAACGATCTAAGACAGTTGCCATCTGTGAATGTCACCAGTTCCACAAGAATGTATTTTTGTGCCGGCTCGGCTTTCAATTTTTACGTTTGCCGTTACAATAGCCGCGATCCTAAGGGGTGGCTTATGCCTGAGATGCAATTGCGCGAACCCTTATGACCTGATCCGGTTAATGCCGGCGTAGGGATAGGAACACATCACGAATTTCCGCCTGTTTCGCATTTGCATTCCGGGTCTCCGTAACAACGCTGTATCAGCGTGTTAATCGTTAATTGGAGGCTCTCATGAAGTTACCGCACAAACCGCAAATCCACAAAGCTCATTTACCTAAACTTAGCATTGCCAGTGCTGTTGCCTCGTCTTGCTTGTTGTTCAGCTCTGCATTAATAGCCGCTGAAAACACCAACAATAACAGTATTGAAGAAATTGTAGTGACCGCTGAACTGCGCGAAACCAATCTTCTAAAGCAGGCTTCCAGCGTTAGCATTTACACCCAAGCGGATATCGAGCGTCAAAACGCTTCACACCTTGAGCAAGTCTTGTTAAACGCTCCCAATGTGAACCTAGCCAGTGGCGCTTCGCGCGGGCGTTTTATTCAAATTCGCGGCATTGGTGAGCGCTCCGAGTTTGTTGAGCCGGTTAACTTCTCGGTTGGTGTATTGGTAGATGGCATCGACTTTACCGGTATCAGCACGGCAGTAACGGCAATGGATGTTGAACAGGTAGAAATTTTGCGCGGTCCGCAAGGAACCGTTTACGGAGCTAACGCTTTGGCCGGTCTTATCAATGTTAAAACCAACGATGTATCCCCAGAGCTTGGCGGCTCGATTAAAACCTCTTTTGCGGAATACGATACGCGCTCGGTTGAAGGAATTTTGAATGTTCCGCTCAACGATAATTTGGGCGCACGAATCGCTCTGCAAAAAAATGAAAGCGACGGCTACATTGAGAATACGTTTTTAAATCGTGACGATACTCAAAATATCGATGAAACCGTGGCAAGAACCACCTTTTCATGGCAAGCCACTGAGCAGTTAGCCCTCGACCTAATCTTATTTTATGCCGACGTCGATAATGGTTACGACTCGTTCTCTCTCGACAACGGACGTCAAACCCAAACCGATCAACCCGGACATGATCGTCAAGAAACCTTTGCTGCCGCTCTAACCTCGACCTGGTCATTGGATAACGGTCATCAATTTATTGCTTCTTTAAGTCAGGCTGACTCCGACACAGAATACGGTTTTGATGAAGACTGGACGTTTGTGGGTTTTTGCGACGGTCTTGCCTGCGACGAAGATGTTGTTGGCTTCCCGCTGGAATACTCATCGTTCGATAATTTTATTCGCGACAACAAAAACACCGCCGTTGATCTGCGTTGGTTATCGGACGAAGGCGACATTACTTGGTTAGCGGGTTTGTATTACCGTGATCAGCAGGTGGATTTACGCCGTGTTTACACGTTTTTAGACAACGATTTTTTAACCGATTATCAAACCCAAAATACCGCGATCTACGGCCAGGTAAGCTTCAGTTTAAGCGATAATCTTACGCTTACTACCGGTGCTCGAATCGAGCAAAGAGACGCCGATTACGCCGACAACGATTCGGTTCGATTAGACGCCGATGAAACCGAGTGGACCGCCAAAGTCGCCCTTGAATACCAAGTGAGCGACAATCATTTCTTATATGCATTGGTTTCGCGAGGATTTAAATTTGGTGGTTTTAATCCGAACAACACCTTAGAGCCAGAATTTCGCGAATACGACTCTGAGGAATTAATTAATTACGAAGTTGGCAGTAAAGGTGTGTGGCTTGACGGTCGATTGCAAACGCTCGTGTCGGTCTTTTATCAAGATCGTGAAGATGTACAAATCACCTCTTCGAATGTGGTCTGTCCACCCGAAGGTTTCCCCTGCCAATTTAACGACTTCATTGACAATGCCGCAGCAGGAACCAGTCTTGGATTAGAGGCGCAGGTAGATTTTGCTCTAACCGATGCAGTAACCATTTACTCTAGCCTAGGTTTATTGGATTCCGAGTTTAAAGACTACGTAAGCTTCTCTCACGTTGATGCCGATCCAATGTTTAATATTGGCGTAGATCTCGATGGTCATGATCTGCCGCAAGCACCCAAGTACACCTATACCATTGGCACCAATGTACAATTAAGCTCGGCGTTAAATGTTGATATACAGGTTCAAGGCAAAGACGAGTTTTTCTTCTCCAACGATCACGAGTTTAAATCGTCACCTTACAACCTAGTAAATGCCCGCGTGGAATACACACTTGAACAGTGGCAATTTGCGCTCTGGGGTCGAAACATTGGCGATAAAGATTATGAAGTTCGAGGCTTTGGCACCTTCAGTAATGATCCTCGTGATTTTTTTGCTGAACCAGAACTCTACACTCAACTGGGCGAACCCAGAGTGTTAGGTGTAAGTGCAAACTACACATTTTAATTGAGGCTGACATTATGATGTTATCAGTAGAGTTAACCATGTATCCGTTTAACGGGGATTATATTCCCCCAATAAAAGCCTTTATCGAAAAGGTAAATTCAATCGACGGTTTGAAGGTGCAAACATTTCCGACCGCAACCATTGTTATGGGCGAATACGATCGAGTCATGGACTCACTGAAAATGTTATTGAAGTGGAGCTATGAGACCCAAGGCAAGGCCGTATTCGTTGCTAAGTTTTTACCCAATTCCGAAGTGTTAAATTCTTAATTTTTACTAGCAAAATAACTTGAGGTTTTCTCAAAATGCATATTCTTTTAACTTGGGAAAACCTCGCGGTTATTTTAGCCATTGCCTATCTGCTGTTTGTTTTGTTAGAAAACTCTCTCGCTTGGGTTTGTGCTTTTTTTAGCACAGCCATTTATACACTGTTATTTTGGGACGTAAGCCTGTTTATGGATTCGGCCCTGAATGCGTATTATCTCTTAATGGCGGTGTATGGTTGGCTGCAATGGAAGAAGCGCTCGGATCAGTCGCAATCAATAACTATTCACTCTTGGTCGCTGCATAAACACGCCATAGCAATATTATTGATTGTGTGCGCAACTGGAATTAGTGGTTTTTTCTTAGCAAAGAATACCAGCGCGGCTTGGCCTTATCTTGATTCTTTCACCACCTGGGCAAGTCTATTTGCCACCTATTTGGTAACCCAAAAAGTGTTGGAAAATTGGTTGTATTGGATTGTTATCGACTCCGTTTCGGTCATGCTCTATTTTGAAAGAGGTCTTACGAGTACTGCTTATTTATTTATTTTTTATGTAATTTTGTGTGTGTTTGGCTGGGGGCGTTGGAAGAAACAACTCAGCGGTGATGTGTCTCTAAATGCTGCATCTTAATTGATCAACAGCTACGCATAATTATGCAAATAAATAAGGTATTGGCGACTTGGGAAAACTGGGGAAATTGCAATCCTAACTTCGCTAAACTTACAACGCCGCCCAAAATCATCGCTCGTAGTAACGACGGTTTAACCAACGGTGCCTTTTTTTTATCAACACGCTCGGATAAAAAAATTGAATTTACGTTAAAATTATTTTCTCCGCTTTCCAATACCTATGGCATTAACCGCCAACATGAAGTTTATATACAAACAAAAGTTGCAGAGCTAGGTTTAGCACCAACGCTCATTCATGTTGATTACGACATTGGCTTTGTTGTGTCTGAGTTTATTGAAGGGAAAATCTTTAATGACCTATCAAAGTTGCCTCTAAAAAGTAAAAATCTACTTATAGAAGCTATTTCGTCCTATCAGGCAATTACGCTTGATCTTCCTGAATTTAACTACTACGAACATTTACATCGTTACGCAGAAAATTGTTCCAACACGTTAATTGGTAACGATTTAAAACAATGGCAAGAATTTTCGGTGCATTTAAAACAGTGGCAAACACAACAGCGCACCTTAAAACTGACCCATCACGACCTAAACCCGAATAATATTATTGTTGCTGATAATAACCTCGCTATTATCGATTGGGAGTACGCAGGCCTAGGGGCCGGTGAGCTTGATTGGCTCGCCATAGGTGAGGCATCGAACTCTGTTTCAACAACCAATCAAAGAATTATTATTCAAATTAGTTTTTGGTTAGAAAAATTATGGTTGTTACAGGAATAACCTCTGGGAGATTTGATCTGAGTGCTACACTAATTAGCAGAAACCTATTACCTTAATTGCATATGTTGATGTCTGGGTGTAGTCACAAGGAATTTTTATGTCAATTTTGAATTTGAACTCTCACAACCTTACGGCGCTGTACAAATTAGACATTGAAGTGAAAAAATACACCGGTAAACGCCATCAACTTGCCTCGGAACAATCGGTTATTGAGCTGATAAAAATAGCTTTTATAAGCCCATTTCCAACCATTAAAGCTGCCTATCAACAATTCATAGATTCGCTAGATTCTAATCAGCAAGAAAAATTAAACAGTTTGGGAATTGTGCTAATTAATGCTCGAAAAAATAAACAGCCTTCAAATAAAACTTGGCTAAATCGCTTAATATCTCAGCTTGTTTAAATTCAGCAAATTTAATCAATAACTCTCCCGCGATACACACGTTTTTTTCGTTGCATCTCTGCCATTGCAGTTTCGCTGTCGGCACCGGTATTTTCTGCGTTAGAAGTTGACGACTCAGAAATAATGTTGCCACGATAAATTTTAGGCTTGGTAGTATCTTGAGATTTAGCAAGGGCTTGAGAATGCTCTCGACTAGATATAACCCCGCGATAAATAAGTTGTTTTTTTACTGATTCATCTAGGCCGATTTCAAAGTTTTTAAATGCGTTGGCAACGGCTCGGTTGGTGCTGGCACTGGCTAATCGAACTAAATCGAGTAATGACGCTTCGTTAGAAAGATTGTGTTTAACGCCAGTTTCTCGGCGAATTTGAAGCTCTAATTGGTGTAATGCAATGATGTTACTGGTAGAAAAAGTTAGCGCTGTCATAGATATCCTTACCTACTTTTAATTGTTATACGCGAAAAGGTAATTCTAAAGTTGCATCCGGCGCTAATAATAGCCGTTAAAATTACAGTTATCACTATTTTTACAGATTATTTACAAAACACTAATCAGAGAGGAATATAGACAGAGCGGTGATAAAATCTAAACGCGTAATAATTGTTCAAAACACACAAATTACAGACATTAATTAAATAGACAAATATGTAGCTTTAAAAACAAAAAAATAATAACAGTTTTTAGTCACCAATTTATAAAATAAAAATTTAAAAAATTAGACATAAAAAAGGCGACCCAAGGGCCGCCTTTTTCAAAAATTAATCCGTAGATTAATCTTACCAACCAGTAACTTCTTTCAAAGTTTTACCGATGTCTGCAAGGCTGCGACAAGTAGCAACGCCAGCATCATTTAATGCAGCGAATTTCTCGTCAGCGGTACCTTTACCACCAGAAATGATTGCACCGGCGTGACCCATGCGTTTTCCTGGAGGAGCAGTAACACCTGCAATGTAAGAAACAACTGGCTTGGTTACATTTGCTTTAATGTAAGCAGCCGCTTCTTCTTCGGCAGAACCACCGATTTCACCGATCATTACAATCGCTTCGGTCGCTGGGTCTTCTTGGAACAACTTCAGAATATCAATGAAGTTAGAACCAGGAATTGGGTCACCACCAATACCAACACAAGTAGATTGACCGAAGCCCGCATCCGTAGTTTGCTTAACAGCTTCGTAAGTCAAAGTACCAGAACGAGAAACGATACCTACTTTACCTGGCAAGTGAATGTGACCAGGCATAATGCCGATCTTACACTCTCCTGGAGTGATAACGCCTGGACAGTTAGGGCCGATTAAACGTACGCCCAATTCGTCACACTTAACTTTTACTTCAAGCATATCCATAACTGGAATGTGCTCGGTAATACAAACGATTAGTTTGATACCGGCATTTGCTGCTTCCAAAATGGAGTCTTTACAGAATGGCGCAGGAACGTAGATTACAGATGCTTCCGCACCAGTAGCTTCAACGGCTTCTGCAACAGTGTTGAATACAGGCAAGCCTAGGTGAGTAGTACCACCTTTACCTGGAGTAACACCGCCTACCATTTTTGTACCGTAAGCAATCGCTTGCTCAGAGTGGAAAGTACCTTGGCCGCCAGTGAAACCCTGACAAATTACTTTGGTGTCTTTATTAATTAAAATACTCATTGTGCTTCCCCTTAACCTTGAGCCGCTTTAACAACTTGCTCTGCAGCATCGGTCAGGCTAGTTGCAGCGATGATGTTCAGACCGCTATCCGCAAGTACCTTAGCACCTAGGTCAGCATTGTTACCTTCCAAGCGCACAACAACAGGTACTTTTACGCCAACTTCCTCAACTGCACCAATAACGCCTTCAGCGATCAAATCACAGCGTACGATACCGCCGAAAATGTTGATCAATACTGCTTTAACGTTGTCATCGGCCAAGATGATTTTGAAAGCTTCGATTACACGCTCTTTAGTTGCACCACCACCTACGTCTAGGAAGTTGGCAGGCTTACCACCGTGCAGGTTTACGATGTCCATGGTACCCATTGCAAGGCCAGCACCGTTAACCATACAACCGATGTTACCTTCTAGAGCAACGTAGTTAAGGTCCCATTGAGCAGCGTGAGCTTCACGAGCATCTTCTTGCGAAGGATCGTGCATTTCTTTCAGCTCTGGGTGACGGTATACAGCGTTACCATCGATAACAACTTTAGCGTCTAGACAGTGAAGGTTACCTTCATCGGTAATAACCAATGGGTTAATTTCAAGAAGAGCCAAGTCTTTTTCTTGGAACATTTTCGCAAGACCCAAGAAGATTTGGGTAAATTGCTTAATTTGAACGCCTTCTAGACCTAATTTAAATGCCAATTCACGGGCTTGGTATGGCTGTGCGCCAACTAGAGGGTCTACAGTTGCTTTTAGAATCTTTTCTGGAGTTTCTTCTGCAACTTTCTCGATTTCTACACCACCTTCTGTCGATGCCATGAAAACGATACGACGGCTAGAACGGTCAACAACCGCGCCTAGGTATAGTTCGTTAGCAATGTCGGTGCAAGATTCAACCAAAATACGGCTAACTGGCTGGCCTTTTTCGTCTGTTTGGTATGTAACCAAACGGTTGCCTAACCATTTTTTTGCGAACTCTTCGATCTCGGCTTTGGAGCTTACAAGTTTTACACCACCGGCTTTACCGCGACCACCAGCGTGAACCTGGGCTTTAACCACCCACTTATCGCCACCAATTTCATCAGCTGCTGCCGCAGCTTCTGCTGCAGTCACTGCAGCAATACCTTTTGATACAGGCAAGCCGTATTCGCGAAACAGCATTTTGCCCTGATACTCATGCAAGTTCATGACTATTTATCCGTTTTTGACTGTGTTTTCGAGCAACCGCAGATGGGTTATCTGCCGTCCTGTCCAACTCAATTGACATCTATGAGGTCTTAACCTCACGCCTTGGTTGCCCGGAGCGGGTACGCTAATGTGCCCCGAGCCTCACTGGAGCTGGGTTTAGCTCAAAGTGAGTCTGACGCCGAAATGAAAGCGTGACGTCAAAGCTAGTAGGTATCCGTCTTAATGCGGCTTTTGTTTTTGGTTGATAGCGATCTTATTTTTTACGCTTTGGACGGTTCGGCATATGAATCGCGTGACCGTTAACCGCCAACGCAGCTTCTTTAACCGCTTCAGAGAAGGTTGGGTGACCGAAAACAGTCATACCGATGTCTTCTGCAGAAGTACCGAATTCCATTGCCAAAGCAACAGCTTGAACAAGGTCAGAAGCGCTTGGGCCAACAATGTGGCAGCCAAGAACACGGTCGGTATCAGCGTGGGCAAGCATCTTAACTTTACCGTCTGACTCGTTTGCAGCAACTGCACGACCGATAGCGGTAAATGGGAAGGTACCAACGTTGTAAGGAATACCGTCTGCTTTTAATTGCTCTTCAGTCTTACCAACAGAGGCAACTTCTGGGTGGGTATAGATTACGTTTGGAATAATGTCGTAATTGATAAGGGTTTTTTCGCCAGCAATACGCTCAGCTACCATTACACCTTCTTCAGAGCCTTTGTGCGCGAGCATTGGACCACGAACAACGTCACCAACTGCCCAAACACCAGGAGCATTGGTTGAGCAAAGGTCGTTTACGTAAATAAAACCGCGCTCATCTAAGTTTACACCGCTGTCGCCAGCAAGCAGGCCTTCGGTGAATGGGCGACGACCAACACAGACGATCAACTTGTCAAAAGTTTGTTTTGCTTCGTTACCGTCAGCATCGGTGTAAGTAACTTCTACTTCACGACCTTTGATTTCGGTGCCAGTTACGCGACAACCTAGACGAATATCCAACCCTTGTTTGGTTAGAATTTTCTTCGCTTCTTTGGCAATTTCCTGATCCATGGTAGACAGGAAGTCAGGCATGGCTTCAAGAAGTACAACGTCTGAACCCAAACGGCTCCATACACTGCCTAGCTCAAGACCAATTACACCCGCACCAATTACGCCCAAACGAGCAGGAACCGATGAGAACTCAAGTGCGCCAGTTGAATCAACAATAATGTCGTTGTCGACCGGGGCAACCGGGATAGCAACGGGTGTTGAACCGCTAGCAAGAATGACGTTACTGGCTTCTAAAACGGTGGTTTTACCATCGAAATCGGTGTATTCCACTTTTTTGCCAGCAAGTAGTTTTCCGGTACCGTATAAAGAAGTAACTTTGTTAGCTTGGAACAAACCAGCGATACCGCCAGACATTTGCTTAACAACTGCGTCTTTACGCTTGATCATGGTAGGAACATCGATAGTCACCTCACCGGTGCTGATACCGTGAGCTTCGAACGCCGCATGTGCATCGTGATATTTGTGAGAGCTATCTAGTAACGCTTTTGAAGGGATACAACCGACATTCAAGCAGGTACCACCGTTGATACCTTTACCGTCTTTATTTTTCCACTTTTCAATACAAGCAGTTTTCAAACCTAACTGCGCACTGCGGATTGCGGCGACGTAACCCGCAGGGCCCGAGCCAATGACGATAACATCGTATTTATCCGACATAATTCAATTCCTGATCAGTAAATCTTTATGGTGAGGCCAGCTACAACTGATGTTATAACTGGCCACGATATCGATATGGGGAGGCCTAATTAAACTTGCAACAAGATGCGAGCAGGATCTTCAATCATTTCTTTGATTGCTACCAAGAATTGAACAGCATCTTTACCGTCAAGCAAGCGGTGATCATAAGAAAGCGCTAGGTACATCATTGGTAAGATTTCAACCTTACCGTTTACAGCCATTGGGCGATCTTGGATTTTGTGCATGCCAAGAATAGCTGACTGAGGTGGGTTAAGAATTGGCGTTGACAGTAGCGAACCAAACACACCACCGTTGGTGATTGTGAAGGTACCACCAATCATCTCATCAATACCTAACTTGCCATCGCGAGCACGAAGGCCATAGTCACGGATGGTGTTTTCGATAGTAGCAATGCTCATATCGTCAACGTCACGAAGAACAGGAACAACCAAGCCATTTGGAGTAGAAACCGCAACACCAATGTCTTGGAAGCCATGGTATACAACATCGTCACCATCGATAGAAGCATTAACTTGCGGGAAGCGTTTGAGCGCTTCACAAGCAGCTTTGGTAAACATGCCCATAAAACCTAGGCGAGAACCGTTGTGCATTTTTTCAAACAGATCTTTGTACTCTTGACGAAGATCCATTAAAGGCTTCATGTTAACTTCGTTGAAGGTAGTCAACATAGCTGTTGACGTAGTTGCATTCAATAGACGCTCAGCAATGCGCTTACGCAAACGAGTCATTGGAACACGTTTTTCGATGCGCTCACCCGCAGGTAATGGCGCAGCAACTGGAGCAGGCTTAGCAGCAACTGGCGCAGGAGCAGGGGCTGGTTTAGAAGAGGCACTAGCAACGTCTTCTTTAGTGATACGGCCACCTTTACCAGTACCAGCAACAGAACCTAAATCAACACCTTTTTCATCGGCCATTTTGCGAGCAGCTGGACTTGCAATTGTTTCAGAGGCTGAAGAGGCAGCTGGAGCTTCAGCAGCAACTGGAGCAGCCGCAGCAGATGCAGATGCACCTTCAGTGATAACGCCAATCACTTGGTTGCTGGCAATGGTCGCACCTTCTTCGGCAGAGATTGCGGTTAATACACCATCAACTGGGGCAACAACTTCCAATACAACTTTATCGGTTTCAATATCAACGATCAGTTCATCACGAGCTACTGCTTCACCAACTTTTTTATGCCAGCTGGCTACGGTACCGTCCTGAACAGATTCAGGGAAAGTTGGAGCTTTAATTTCAACAGCTGCGCCACTGGCAGCAGAAGCAGTAACCGGAGCAGCCGCTACAGGAGCGCTAGCGCTAGCACCGCCTTCAATAATGTTTGCGATTACTTCATTACTTAAAACTGTGTCGCCTTCTTTTTTAAGAACATCGCCAAGAACGCCGTCTGCAGGAGCAACAACTTCAAGAACTACCTTGTCGGTTTCAATGTCGACCAACAATTCATCTCGACTGACTGCTTCGCCAGGTTGTTTGTGCCAATTTGCTATTACACCGTCTTGTACCGACTCTGGAAAGGTAGGCGCTTTGATTTCTGTAGTCATTGTGGTTGATCTTCCTTCGGGATACCGCTTCGTTATGGAGTATTTATTGTGGCGGGCAACGCCCGCCGTGTTTCTAATGGCCCAAATCTTTTATCTGTACTACTCAACTGTAAGAGCTTTTGCAACTAGGCGATTTTGCTCTTCAACATGCGTAGACATGTACCCTGCCGCTGGCGCCGCAGACGCATCACGTCCTGCAAATCGTAAAGGAGCTTTATGGTCAAGCTTATCCAGCACGCGATACATACGATGCTGAATACTAAACCATGCACCTTGGTTCATTGGCTCTTCTTGACACCAAGTGAAATCAACGATGTTTTTGTAAGGAGATAGCGCTTCGAACAACTCTTGTTCTGGGAACGGGTACAACTGTTCGACTCGTACTAATGCAACATCATCAATTTCTTTTTCGTTCCGCGCTTCAAGCAAGTGGTAGTACACCTTGCCGCTACACATAACAACACGCTTCGCTTTTGCTGGATCGATTTCTTTATCAGCAATCACGTTTTGGAAGCTGCCATCGGCAAGCTCTTCCAATGTTGATGTTGCAAGCGGATGACGCAAAATCCACTTTGGACTCATAACGATCAACGGACGACGCATCGGTCGAATCGCTTGCCGACGCAACATATGGAACACTTGTGCAGGAGTTGTTGGGATACACACCTGAATATTATGCTCAGCACACAACTGCATAAAACGCTCTAACCGTGCAGAAGAATGCTCTGGGCCTTGTCCTTCATAACCGTGCGGCAACAACATGGTTAAACCACATAGACGACCCCACTTGTGCTCACCACTGGTGATAAATTGGTCGATTACAACCTGCGCACCGTTAGCAAAGTCACCAAATTGAGCTTCCCAAATCACTAAACTTCTAGGAGCAGTCGTTGCGTAACCATATTCAAACGCAAGTACAGCTTCTTCAGACAAGTAAGAGTCGTACAAATCAAAAGCTGGTTGATCAGCTTTAAGATGAGATAACGGGGTGTAGCGAGTAGCATCTTTCTGACTGTGAACGATAGCGTGACGGTGAGAGAAAGTTCCTCGACCACAGTCCTGACCAGTCATACGAATCGAATAACCTTCATCAAGCAGGGTGCCGTAGGCAAGAATCTCCGCCATACCCCAGTTCAATGCAGCACTGCCGGCGGCCATTTTGCGTCGATCTTCATAAATCTTAGAAACTTGGCGCTGAATCTGGATACCATCTGGAACTTCACAGGTTTTCACAGCGATTTCGCTTAATTTCTTAAGCTCTACGCGCGTGTCTCCTTCGGCAGTCCAATCGTGGCCGATGTATGGCGACCAATCCACAAACAACGAAGAATCTGGCTCGGTAATTAAACCATCTGCTACTGATTCACCGTTATCTAACTTAGCGCGATATTCTTTCGCTAAGTTGTCGGAATCGTCCTGCGACAAAATATTTGCAGCCACCAAACGATCAGAATACAGAGTACGAGTGGTTTTGTGGTTGCGAATTTTTTGATACATCAACGGCTGAGTTGACGAAGGCTCGTCAGTTTCGTTGTGACCACGACGACGGTAACAAACCAAATCGATAACAACGTCTTTTTTGAACTCGTAGCGATAATCCATCGCTAATTGAGCCACAAAAATTACCGCTTCTGGGTCATCGCCATTAACGTGGAATACAGGAGCTTCTACGAACTTAGCGATGTCGGTACAGTAATCGGTAGAGCGGGCATCTTCTTTCAAACTTGTGGTAAAACCAACTTGGTTGTTGATTACAACATGAAGAGTACCGCCGGTTTTGTAGGCGCGAGTTTGCGACATTTGGAAGGTTTCAAAGACAACACCTTGACCCGCAAATGCAGCATCACCGTGAACAGAGATGGGTACAACTAGATCACCGGTTGAATCATTTCTTCTGTCTTGACGAGCTCTTACGGAACCCTCAACCACTGGGGAAACAATTTCCAAGTGCGATGGGTTAAACGCCATGGCTAGGTGAACTTCGCCACCCTGAGTCATCACGTTTGAAGAGAAGCCCTGGTGGTATTTAACGTCACCCGAGGTAGAAACAAGCTTCTTACCTTCGAATTCTTCAAACAGCGCAGTTGGGTTTTTACCAAGAATGTTCACTAGGGTATTCAAACGACCACGGTGAGCCATACCCATAACAATTTCTTTAGCACCAAAAGCGCCAGCGCGTTTGATTAATGCGTCAACTAACGGAACGAAACTTTCGCCACCTTCAAGGCCGAAACGCTTGGTACCTGGGTATTTAGAATCAAGATGACGCTCAAGACCTTCGGCTGCGGTTAGTCGATCGAGTAAACGCAACTGAACTTCTTTACTGTAATTCGGCTTCGCACGAACACTTTCTAAGCGTTGCAATAACCACTGACGCTCAGCAGCATCATTAATATGGGTAATTTCTGAACCAATAGACCCACAATAGGTTTCTTGTAGTGCGCTTAAGATGTCACGAAGAGGGGCTTCGTCTACGCCCATCATTAGATCGCCAGTTTGAAATACTGTGTCTAAATCAGCGGTAGTTAAGCCGTGATAATGAATATCTAGGTCTGCAACTTCTGCTTTAACTTCCATTTCTAATGGATCAGTTTTCGCGAGTTTATGACCACGAGATCGATAGGCATTAATCAGCTGAACAACTTTAATTTGCTTAGCTTCGTGCTCAGGACTCACTGCACCTGCAGAAGATGATCCTAAAGTCGCTTTACCACGTACACGATCTTTAGCAAGTTGCGCAAACTGCTGTCTAATAATTGAATGAGGTGTATCAGCGCCGACGGCACCCTGTACTCTTGGGAGTTGATCAAAATATTCACGCCACTGTTCTGGAACAGCGTTCGGATCGTGAAGATATGCATCATACAAATCTTCTACATATGCGGCATTACCGCCTGATATATGGGAAGTACTCCACAGAGCTTCCATTATGCTGTCTTGCATTTCTGCCCACCTTTAAACTGGGGCATCCTACCTGCAAGAGGCGCTAAAATGTCACGGACGCGAATACCTCAAATCTTGATAAGATTAAGGCTCTCTGACCTTGGCAATTATTTTCGTTCTGAAAAACTACAAGGCGAAGCTAATTTTCTTTGCAGATTTCGGCTTATGATCCAAAATCTAAGAAACGGCGTAGAAACCTTGAGTGTCAGAACGTTATCCGCCTGACTTTTACAGATAGGCCGACGGTTAGTCGACGCACCCCGATGTTCGCTAAAAAGTCGTTTATTCAACGACATCCGTTTTTATTTATCACCGTAAAGCCGGTGCTCTCGAAATTTACTTGTCTAAAATGTTTTTCCAAACAAGCTATCGAATTTAGCTTCGAAACGTAATTGATGCTAATGACAACCTAAATCAAATTTATTCTAATAATTTATGCTCAAATTATTCATGGGCCCGTTTTCTATCGATTTTGCTTATAAAAAAGCGGCGCTAGAAACTCATGAATACATTTGATTTTTAATTGGCAAACATAATTACATTAAAACTTTTTCTAAACCAAGGCTATAAGACCTTGGTTTAGAGGTCTAACAATAACAGCCTACAAATTAGGTTGCATTGCTCAACAACAAGCTTCTGATATGACCAATTGCGCGCGTTGGGTTCAAACCTTTCGGACAAACTTGTACGCAGTTTTGAATTCCGTGGCAACGGAACACACTGAACGGATCATCCAAATTAGCAAGACGTTTTGTCGTTTCCGTATCACGGCTGTCTGCCAAGAATCGGTAAGCCTGTAATAAACCGGCAGGACCAATAAACTTGTCAGGGTTCCACCAGAAAGATGGGCAGCTGGTTGAACAGCACGCACACAAAATACACTCGTACAATCCATCTAATTTTGCACGTTCTTCAGGAGACTGAAGACGCTCAATAGCTGGCGCTGGAGTATTGTTTTGTAGGAACGGTTCGATCTTTTTGTACTGCTCATAGAACTGAGACATGTCGATAACAAGATCGCGAATTACCGGTAAGCCAGGTAATGGACGTAAGATCAATTTATTGTCTTTAACACACTCAGACAAAGGCTTGATACACGCCAAACCGTTTTTACCATTGATGTTCATGCCGTCAGAGCCACAAACACCTTCACGACAAGAGCGACGGAACGCTAAAGATGGATCTTGGGCTTTAAGAAGCTCAAGTACATCAAGAACCATCAGATCTTTACCCTGAGTATCAACCTCATATGTTTTCATATAAGGCGCTTTATCTGCATCAGGGTTGTAACGATAAACTTCTACTTTCAACATAATCATTACTCCCGAAATTAGTAGGTACGCACTTTAGGCTCAAAACGCTCAACAGTTTTTGGAGCGAAGTTAACCTGACGTTTTGTAACGCGCTTTTCACCTGGGAAGTAAAGTGAGTGACACAACCAGTTTTCGTCATCACGCTCTTGGAAGTCTTCACGGGCGTGAGCACCACGAGACTCTTTACGCTCTTCCGCCGCAATAGCAGTTGCTTCAGCAGTTTCAAGAAGGTTTTGTAGCTCAAGTGCTTCGATACGAGCGGTGTTGAATGCATTACTCTTGTCTTCAAGGTAAACGTTTTCAATACGCTCACGTAAAGCAGCCAACTTCTTAACACCTTCTTGCATGTAGTCACCGCGACGGAATACACCGAAGTGGTTTTGCATAATGGTTTGAAGCTCTTTACGAAGTACAGAAGCATTCTCACCAGAGGTGGAGTTGTTAACTTTGTTCAAGCGAGCCATTGCAGCTTCGATATCAGAATCTGAAGCTTCACGCATCTCGATGCCTTCACGTAGTGCTTTCTCAATGTAAAGACCTGCCGAGCGGCCAAACACAACCAAGTCTAGCAAGGAGTTACCACCAAGTCGGTTTGCACCGTGAACAGATACACACGCGATCTCACCACAAGCATACAAGCCTTCGATAACTTGATCGTTACCTTGAGCATCTTGAGTTAGCGCTTGACCATGAATGTTAGTAGCAATACCACCCATCATGTAGTGACACGTTGGAACAACTGGAATTGGCACTTTAACTGGGTCTGCGTGCGCGAAGGTACGAGACAACTCACAAATACCTGGCAGACGGCTTTCAAGAACTTCTTCACCTAGGTGATCAAGCTTCAAGAATACGTGATCGCCATCAGGGCCACAGCCACGGCCTTCTAGAATTTCTAGAACCATAGAGCGAGCAACAACGTCACGACCGGCAAGGTCTTTTGCGTTAGGAGCATAACGCTCCATGAAGCGCTCACCATCTTTGTTAATCAAGTAACCGCCTTCACCGCGACAACCTTCAGTAACAAGTACACCCGCACCGTGAATACCGGTTGGGTGGAACTGCCACATTTCGATATCTTGAACAGGAACACCCGCACGTAGAGCCATACCAACACCGTCACCAGTGTTAATGTGTGCGTTTGTAGTAGAGGCGAAGATACGACCAGCACCGCCTGTAGCAAATACAGTAGCTTTAGATTTAACGTAAACGGTTTCGCCGGTTTCGATATTAATTGCGATAACACCAGTCACAACATTGTCTTGGTTTTTAACCAAATCAACAGCAAACCATTCGTTAAGGAATACGGTGTTATTTTTAACGTTGTTTTGATAAAGGGTATGCAAAAGCGCATGACCAGTACGGTCTGCCGCTGCACAAGTACGAGCTGCCTGACCACCTTTACCGAAGTCTTTAGACTGACCACCAAAAGGACGTTGGTAAATACGACCCTCTTCGGTACGAGAGAATGGAAGACCCATGTGCTCAAGTTCGAAAACAGCTTCTGGACCTACTGAACACATGTATTCGATAGCGTCTTGGTCACCGATATAATCGGAACCTTTAACGGTATCGTACATGTGCCAGCGCCAATCATCGTTAGGATCTGAAGAAGCGATCGCACAGGTGATACCACCTTGTGCCGATACTGTATGCGAACGAGTTGGAAATACTTTAGTGATTACAGCAGTTTTGTAACCAGATTGCGCCATCTGCAACGCAGCGCGCATGCCCGCACCACCACCGCCAATAACGATGCCATCAAAAGAAATAGTTCTCATGTTAGCCATGACTTATAGACCCCACAATATCTCAACACCCCAAACGGTGTATACAATAGCCACAGCACCCAAAAACACCTGTGCCACAATTCGAGCTACAACCGCTTTAGAGCCGATCGCACGATACGTTAAATAGTCTGTAAGAACCGACCACAATCCAATCCAAGCGTGAGCAATAATAGAAAGGAGAGTAACAAGGCTAAATATACGCATCCAAAGCTGATCGTAAAGACCGGCCCATTGTTCGTAAGTTAAACCTGGATTCGCGATTAAATACGCGACTATGAATAATGTGTATAACGCTAGGACAACAGCACTGATACGTTGGATTAACCAATCGTAAAGTCCACTACGTCCAAAACTCGTAACTGCTGTTACCATACCCAAACTCCCGCTAACAGAATCAATATAACTGCCACTACAGCAACGATTTTTGCACCAGCACGACCACCTTCAAGGGACTCACCGATACCGGCATCCATGATTAAGTGACGTACACCAGCAACTAGGTGATACGCAAGTGCTGCCAAGCTAGCCCAAATAATTAACTTAACTAAAGGACTGGCGAAGACTTCTTTCACACTGTCAAAACCTTCTTCGGAACTCAAGCTTGTGCCTAATGCCCAAAGCAATAATGCAACAACGCCAAAAAGAATGACGCCAGAGACACGATGAAGGATAGAAACGTAAGCGGTGATAGGAAGGTTGATAGTTGAGATATCTAGATTTACAGGTCTTTTTTTGTTCACGGTTAGTGCTACCTTATTTCGCTACCAAAAGGGAGCCAGTTCAAGAAAGGCTATTTTTGTATAGTCGGCGGGAAATGCCTCGCTCACAAGCTGTGGAATCTAGCGAATTTCGCACGTAATTCCCCCTGTAAGAACGCGCGAAATTATAGATATATGACTTCGAAATTACAATTAGTCCAACTTACGGATGATGTATATAACCGAGGCAACAAAAATGGGAAAAACCCTTTAGAGCCGCAGGGTTGACGCCTTTTTCACTTTTTCAGAAACCAAAAAGTCAAAAAAAATTAATTAAAAAATTTCCACTTTTAACCGAAATCGGCATATTTTCACCCGCAATTCGTCAAATCGAAGAACAAAATTCAACAAAAAATTCACAACATGCTTACACTTGACGTGTAAAATGCATTGTTACTATCCGATTAGTTCTTACAGGTAGTAGTGATTATTCATTAATTTCATTACCGTTATAGCCGTCTATGGCTACTGACAGCTGTTGTTTTCTGTCGTGAAAAGGTTGTATGGTATTTCTGATACCGACTTTAGTCGCATTAATAAAATTCGAAATAAGCTCAAATTTTATAGACCAAAGCTTAATTTCAATGTCTGCAATATTTAGTTTTAATAGACATAATTTATTGAGAAGCCGCCTAGAAACCGAGCCAGACGTAGAGATTTAGCTAAATTCAAACTACAGTGAAATTAGCTCAAAGGAAGGAAATTCGAAAATTAGTCGTTGTTGTCAGCAAGAAGCATCTATCTGAATAGACCAATCTAATTGAACTCTTGAGTAGATCTATCCGTTGACTTTCATCCTTACCGCCGTATAGTTTTGCCGCCGGGTCGAACAGACGCGAGCGACACTACAATCAAAAAGGATGCCATCCGTCCAAAAAATCAGGTTTGTTGTTTCATAAAAACAACAAATTCAAATTACGAGGCAGTACGATTTCGATTCAACAGCCTGTACCAATTTCCAATGGCTTAGACAATTTGCAATTATTATAGGAGTCCGTTATGACTGATAAGAAAGCTTACCTTACGGTCGAGGGTTTGGACGAACAAATAGAGCTGCCAGTCCTTACTGGCTCAACCGGCCCTGATGTTATCGATGTACGTGGCTTAACCAGCAAGGGTTATTTCACCTATGACCCTGGTTTCGTTTCCACCGCATCCTGTGAATCTAAAATCACTTACATCGATGGCGACGCAGGTGTTCTACTTCACCGTGGTTACCCCATTGAACAACTTGCCGAAAAATCGGACTACCTTGAAACTTGCTACCTACTCCTAAACGGAGAACTTCCTTCAGCAGAACAAAAGCAAGAATTCGTAGACATCATCACTAACCACACAATGGTTAATGAATCCATGGCCCGCTTCTTTCGCGGCTTCCACCACAACGCTCATCCAATGTCGATGATGTGTGGCGCTGTTGGTGCAATGGCTTCTTTCTACCATGATGTAACCGATATTTCTAACCCAGAACACCGCGCTATCGCTGCTCACCGCCTAATCGCTAAAATGCCGACTCTTGCTGCAATGTGCTACAAGCATTCTCAAGGTCAGCCATTCATGTATCCAAACAACAAATTAAGCTACGCAGAAAACTTCCTGCACATGATGTTTGGTACTCCGTGCGAAGAAGCAGAAGTTAGCCCTACTCTTGCTCGCGCAATGGATAAAATCTTCCTATTGCACGCAGACCACGAACAAAATGCTTCAACATCAACTGTTCGTCTTGCTGGCTCTTCTGGTGCTAACCCATTTGCGTGTATCGCCTCTGGTATTACCGCACTTTGGGGTCCTGCTCATGGCGGCGCGAACGAAGCTGTTCTAAACATGCTTAACGAAATCGGCAGCGTTGAAAACATCGATAAGTTCGTTGCAAAAGCAAAAGACAAAGATGATCCATTCCGCTTGATGGGCTTCGGTCACCGTGTATACAAAAACTTCGACCCACGTGCGAAAGTTATGAAAACCACTTGTGACGAAGTACTAGCCGAACTTGGTCTAGATAATGATCCATTGCTAGCAGTTGCAAAACGTCTAGAAGAAATCGCTCTAGAAGATCCGTACTTCATTGAGAAGAAACTCTACCCGAACGTAGACTTCTACTCAGGTATCATCATGAAAGCGATTGGTATTCCTACCGAAATGTTCACTGTTATTTTCGCAACAGGCCGAACTGTAGGTTGGATTGCACACTGGGATGAAATGATCAGCGGTGCGTACAAAATCGGTCGTCCACGTCAGTTGTACACTGGTTACACCTCACGCGACTACCCGGCTTAATTGTTCAATTAAGCTTCAGAAAAACCAGCCTTGTGCTGGTTTTTCTTTTTTATCCTTTCTGTTTTACTGCTATAACTCCCTTCTCGTTTCAAAACATCTACCTTCAAAAATATTTTGTAAACCTTTTAGCGTCTACCTCACGTCTTAACTTCAAACTAAAACGGATATAAGTACAGCCATTGGAAACGACAGAAACAAAACTGGTGAAGGCTGCACAGAAGGGCAACACCAAGGCATTTGAACAACTGTATCGGATACACAATTCACGAGTGTATTCGCTCGCCTATCGATTATGCGGTGACCGCCACTGGGCGGAAGATCTAAGTCAGGACGCTTTTGTACGCGCCTGGAACAAAATCGAAAGCTTTAAAGGCGAGAGTCAATTTGGAACCTGGCTATATCGTGTTACTGCCAATGTCGTGATTTCTGCACTGCGCAGAAGTAAAGCTAAGTTGGAGGAAGAGATTGACCCCAACACGGATGACAATCAAGCGACCGCACCATTAGATATCGACGGTGACTTGGAAAAAGCAATTCAAAAATTGCCGGAAGGAGCACGCGCTGTATTAGTGCTTTACAGCATAGAAGGCTACACCCATGAAGAAATTTCGGAAATGTTAAATATCGCCGTTGGCACCAGCAAAGCCCAACTGCACAGAGCAAGAAGTGCTCTTAAATCTTGGTTCGGCGATGCCGTTTAGTAACCAATATAGATACAGAAATTTAGTCATCATTAGACCGAGTTTAAAATGACCAACAAAGACAGCCACATCTCTGACGATTTATTAGACGCAAAACTTGCGCAATTAAAAAGTAGAAGACTCGAACCTTCTACCGATTTATGGCCAGAGATACACGCAAAACTACCCATAAAACAGCAAGTAGCATGGTGGGCAAAACCACAGCTTGCTGTTGCAGCTTCATTTTTGGTTTGTGCAATAAGCCTTATTTATTCACTGCAAGTTTCACAAATCAATGAATCACTCTCTACCGAGCTTGCTGAAATTAAATCGGCTCCCGCGACGGTTAATAATTCATTTATAAGCCCTGTTAGCTATACCGAAATAGAATCGTGCTCTGAAAATACTCAAGAACAGGTCGTTATTCGTGAAAACCTCGCCATTATCGAAATGGCCTTGGCTCAAATTCGTAACGCGTTAAAAGAAGCTCCCGATGATCCATCGTTGAATAAAAAATTGTTAGATCTATCAAAACAGCAGATCAATTTAGTTAATCGCGCCAATACAATCGCATTGTAAGGATATTATTCATGTTGAAACTTATTTCTACCCTACTTTTTGCAATGCCTTGTTTAGCACTTGCCGCCGGACAAAGCATCGAAGAGAAAAAATCCACAGGCACGTCCCCACGCGTAGAAATTCAAAATGCTAAGGGCAAAATTAATATCGAAAGCTGGGACAGACCGGAAGTTAAAGTTAGCGGTGTTTTAGATGAGCACGCCAAAGAATTTATTTTTGAAGCCTCCGAAAATAACGTTCGTATTCTGGTTGAATCACAGCAACACTCAGGCCGCTCATCCGGTAGTATTTTAACTGTATTCCTGCCGGAACAAGCCCAGATTTCAGCTGAAGGCACCGCAACAGACTTTATTATTAATAAAATCCAAGGCGATATTAAATTAGAAACCGTCAGTGGCGACGTTCGAATCTCTGGTAATCGCGCCCGCCTAGACATTGATACGGTCAGCGGTGATATTGGCGTAATGGATCACGAAGGTCTGGTCTTTATTGAATCTGTGAGTGGCGATATTTCCTACGATGGCCTGGCAACCCGCATGGAAATCGAATCGATTCAAGGTGATATTGATGTTAACAATCAAGGCAAACTTTCTGAAGCCGAATTCAGCTCCGTGTCTGGCGACATTGAAACAAAAACCTACACCGGCAACGACCGTTTAAGCCTAGAATGGTCTGCTGTTAGTGGCGATATCGATGTGTCATTTTTAGATTCCGTTAATGCTTCCTTCGAAATAGAAACCATGAACGGCAATATCAAAAACTTTTTCACCGAAGACAAAGCGGATCAAAAGCGCTGGCTAGGAAGCTCTCTTACTTTTAACAGCGGTTCACCCACAGGTGAAATTAGCATCTCTACTGTTAGCGGTAATATTTCTATCAAATAAATCTACGGCACCTAAGCACTTATTCTGCTGGCAACTCACCTTTCGGCGAAAGCTTAAGCTTTCGCCCAGCTCTAAAACTTCTCCTCACATTTCAATCGCCCGAAAAAAGATTCTATTATTCATCTAAATACAATCTACCCTTCTACACAATCTTCCTTCAACACAATATTCACCGACCATGACGAATTAGAATACTGACAGATTGGCGAAAGAATTTTGTCTCGTTATATTTTCACTTTCGCGATTTATCCTCTAACCTGATAAAAATATCGTCTTAAGGTCCATCATGACAACACAACAAAAATTATTCAGCCGCTACCTTCCGTCTATGCAGCCGGGAAAATTAATTTGGATTGGTGCGCGTCCAGAACGACGTGAACCCATGATTGAGCTTCAAGAAGGTGAAGCGTTAGAAACCTTAGGATTAAAAGGCGATCGCCGTTGCAATGGTACCCCCGAAAGCGCGAGACAAATTACATTAATCAGTAACGAGCACATCAGCTTACTGTGCAAAATTTTGAATAAAGACGAAATACAACCCGGCCTACTGAGACGAAATTTAGTGACTTCCGGCATTAATTTGTTGGCACTGCGTCATCAGAAATTTCAAATTGGCGACGCAATATTTGAAGGAACGGCACATTGTCATCCTTGTTCAAGAATGGAAAAAGCTCTAGGAACCGGTGCTACGGCAGCAATGATTGGACACGGCGGAATTTGTGCAAAAATAATTAAGAGTGGAAAGTTTAAATTAGGTGACTTAGTAATACCAATCATCGAATAGCAAAATCACTCAAAAAATATTGCCATCAACACTGGGTTTATGAATAAAAAAGGAAGAATAACGGTAATTTAATTGCGCAAATAACCGTAGGAACCGCTGATCAACTTATTCTTAAGTTAATCGGAATTCTCAAGTTAATCAGAAGTTAAAAATTGAAAAATGCGATTTCCAGTATTTTTCAAACTTCAAGAACTATAAATCAATAATAATTTTCTTAAAGACTATCAAAAACCAAACATCAAATATCGTTATGGCAATAAAAAACCCGAGCCTAGGCTCGGGTTTAAAAGTTCTTATAAATTAACGACTATCAATCGAGTTGTTAATTTTTAGAGTTTCACAGTCCCTGTGTAAGTAAAACTCCCTCTTATTTAAATTATAGAGAACCGTCTACAGTCCAGCCGTCATACCACAAGGTAGCTGCACCTGGCTCAACGGCACCAATGTAGTCAGTTGCTTCTAAGAAGTTAACGTCAGCAGTACTTGAAGTGTTTGAAGCATTGAACGCTGCGAAATCAATTGGAGCAGCAAGAGCCGCTTCAGCAGCGCCAGAAGCTAGAATACCGTCGATCATAGCAGACACAGAGAAAACGGTAGACTCGTCAATCGCAACGGTTGGATCAACAGGAGTAAAATCGTTAAATTGGAAAGTTGCACAATCGGCAATGATGTTGTTATAAACGATTGAAGGGTTCATGCCAGCTGCATTATCCAAAGTCGCTTGATCTTCAACAACAACACAAGATGTAGATACTGGATCGCCAGTTAATGAAGTCAACACAGAGTTATGAACGAAAGCACCAGTGGTACGTTGCAACCTGTGCAGAATAGAAGCGCCACGACCCGCGCCTAAGAAAGTCGCGTTAGCAATGGTTGGAGCAGACAGTGGACCAGGGTTACCCAAACTATCAGCTTCAATACCGAAGTCTGAATTATCGTTTTGAACCGCAATTGCGAACTGAACGTTACCAACGTAGCCTTCATCCCAATCTAGAGATTCGTCTTGGTTACCGGTTAATACCAAGTGAGAGGCATTTACTGCACCACCGAAGAACTCAATACCATCGTCAGAGTTGTTATGAACTTGAACGAAATCAACTTCAGTTCCAGAACCTACAGAAAGGAATGAAATACCGTTGATTTCATCGCCAACAGCAAACTCAAATCCACCTTCTGCAACAATCACGTAATTCAACACGCCGCTGTTATCTGCGTTATCGTGACCACCTGCGAAACCAGACTCGCCTTCACCATCAAAGTTACACACTAATGCCGCACTCACACCATCATCTTCTGGATATTCACAAAGATTGGTACGACCGTAACCTTGAATAATAAGACCGCCCCACTCGCCAGAACCGTCGATGTCGGTATCGTCAGAACTGAATACGATTGGCTCAGCTGCTGTACCCATAGCCATAATTTGCGAGCCACGAGTAATTAATAAGTTCGCGAAAGTATCGCTATTACCAACAATTTGAGTACCAGCTTCAATGGTAATAGTTGCAGAAGTAACCTCAGTCACGCCATCTGCTAAAATACCATCGGTTGCACTCATTTCTTGGTTACCGTTACCCACGGTTACGCGGCTATTTAAGAAATAAAGCACGTCTGAGTCTAAAGTAACATCAACCAAAATTTCCGCTGGTAGCTGTACTGCGGTAACTGCAACATCAGCACCGGTAGCTGGATTAGTACGTACCACTGAACGAGTAGTTGCACCAGGAATAGCAGCAACGGATGCATCGATCGCAGCTTGGTTATCAAAGAACCCAGCGTTAGTATCATCACCACCAGTGTTTGTATTGTTGGTGTTGTTGTTTGTAGTGGTTGTTACGCTGTTGTCGTCGATAGTAATGTTCGCATCTTCATCCCCAGAGCAGCCGTATAATCCGCCTAGAGAGCCAAATACTGCTGTTGCCAGCACGAGTTTTTTGATATCCATAACATCTCCTAGAATGTCACGTATGTGATTTAGATTTGTATTGACTTAGTTGATTTTTCCAACTGCTCTGTAGTTAGAAATCCCATTCGATGCCGGCTTCGAATTCGACACCTTTTTTATAACTCTGGAAGGTCAAACCGTCTTGGCTAAATTCGACTTCAGAATCAAGAATATTTTTGGCTTTTGCGGTAAAGGTTAATTCGTTAGCAAAAGTCTTTTTATAAGTGAAATTTAAATCGGCGAATGATTCTTGAATTACATCACCTTGATTTCCGCGACCAGAATCTTTTGCCGTCTCACCGTTTTGGTTAAATAACAACGTAAATTCTTGGTTTCGCTCAAGATCATCCCAACCCAAAATTAAGTTAAAGGTATAATCAGGCGCACCTTGGAAATCTCTCTTTGAGCCATCCAACAAGGTGGTTTCGGCATCAATAATACTGGCGTTACTCGCCACGAAAATGGTTTGTGTCAGAGATTCATTGAGTGGAAAATCAATTCGGCCATCGACTTCAACACCAAATAATTCTGCACTATCGCTGTTTTCGAAAGTTCTGGAGTTACCAGCCGTACCCGACGCAACTAAAATTACGCGTTCGATGGGATCTTTAAAATCTTTATAAAATGCTGCAACGCTCACATTACTATTATCTGACCAATAGTATTCCCAACGTAAATCAACGTTAAATACTTCTGAAACTTTTAGATTTGGATTACCACGTACACGGAAATTAAATTCGTTATCGTAGAAGGTTGCACTAGAAGCTTCTTTAAAATCTGGACGGCTCACGGTTTTAGAAACTGCAAAGCGTAATTGTTGCTCGTCTGAATAAATCCAGTTAAAACCAAAGGCCGGTAAAAACGTAGCTTCATCAATAGTTGAAGTCGTCGCGCTTTGAGCACCGGTTAATTCGAAGGTATCAGTGATTAATTCAAAGTCTTCGTAACGACCGCCGACAATAAATTGAAACTCAGAATTAATGAATAAATCGTAGGTGATATAACCCGCGTATTGAGTTAATTCAGAATCATAAGAATCACTCGGCAGAGTTCTATCGACAAATTGCAAACCAGTACCTGGGTCGCCGGTATTGTTATCATCATTAATCACTTCAGAAACCAACAAATTAGGTGCTAGTGTTAGATCTGAATTTGCAGTATGTCTAAATCCGTAGGTTGTAGATTCAGAATCACGCTCTCTGAAAATATATTGCCAACCAAAGCTTAATGTCTGATCAAAACTTCCATCAGAATTAATTAACCATTCGTAATTATTAGAAACGTCGTAATTGTAATCTTCTAATTCGTCGTAACGACGTGAAGTGTTAGCCAGCTGCAATCGGAATGGCTCGTCGTCTTGCTCTAGGTTAAATTGCACCTCACGACGATCCGGTGCGTATCGTATAGTTTGGCTAATGCTTGCTTGCCAATCGGTAGTAAAGTCACCGTTCGCATTTAAGAAATGCTCACCAGCAAATTGTTGAGAAATAAATTGGCGCTCTTCGTAATCGATAAAATACTGAAAACTGTCTTCACCGGAGTCACCATCCGTACCATTTGAAACTCGAACTTGGTTTGAGGTTACGCGAGAGGCAACGGTGTTGGATTCGAAAGAATTATTACCAACATTGTAACCAAACGATAAAAGACCACTTATATTAACTTTGAAAGTATTTTCATCAAATTCGAAATCATCACTAATTGTGCCGTCGCCAGCGGTGGTATAGGTTCTCGAAATACCATCACGTTTTTGTTCGTAACTGGTTTTGTAGTTGACTGCCGCAAAGTAGCCTAATTCATTATCACCAATGTAGGTGAAATCACCGTAGTTTGCTGACAAACTCAAATTAGGCGTTGCGGTAGTTTCATCTAAATCGAAATTATCGGTGAGAAAAAAACCAGCGGCTTGACGCAATTGTCTTTCAATTTCTTCACTAAATGGCTGCTCGATAGTACCTGTTGAACCACCATCAATGCCTAAGGAAAGGGTTGGATTTAAAACCAAAGCAATGGCTTCAACCGCAAGAGGTTCGTTACGAGAACCGTCATCAAAACCTAAGAAATCAAAATCACCGTTTGCTGGATCTGAAGCTACAGTCTCACCGGTAAGATCGGTAACAAAACCGGTTTTAATTGACAGCTTACCTGCGCCTTCATCTGGGAAGGTACGAGTATTAATAACCAAATTACCACCGGTACTTTCACCGGGTAAATGCGGTAAAAAGGTTTTCTTAACATCTAACTGGCTAACAATATTCGATGGAAATAAATCCAACGGAACTGAACGTCGATTTGGGTTAGTACTTGGTAAGGTCGCACCATTTAAAGTTGTCGTAACGTAACGACCACCTAAACCACGAATAAAAACAAAGCTGTCGTCTTGAATAGTAACCGATGGTAAACGAATAACAGACGAGGCAATATCCGAACCGCCAAAACGAGCAAGCTCTTCAATACCCAAAGTATCAACCACGTTTAAAGAAAAACGTTCGCTTTCACCATATGCGTTTGGGTTATATTTTGCTAAAACGGTAACTTCTTCAATATCTGGAGACGCAATTTGAATACCCGCAACACCGGCCGAACGCGGCGATAAAGTAACATTTATGCCTTTAGTAGTGTTGGAAACAATACGAATGTCAGACAGCTCAGCCAATTTCATTTCAGGATGAGAAACTGTAACCGAGTAAACACCGCGCGCTATAGAAATGCTATAAACACCGTCTTCGTCGGTGGATGTTGATACGTCCGCACCGTCTATAGAGACAGTCGCATTGGCAACGGGTTGACCTTGAGAAGTAACACGGCCAGTAATTATGCCTTGCGGAGCAGAACGCTTCTCGGTGGCCGTTTCAATCTTACTAAAAGATTCAACCGCAACCTTAGGTGCAACACCTTCATCTATAGCGACATTAATATCGGTTAATTGACCTTGCCCACTATTAAAACGAAAGCTGTGAATTGTTTTACCATTTTCAATTAATTGAATACTGTGCGCGCCAGCATCCAAATCGAATGTCGCAGCACCACCTGTAACGGTATTTTTCTCGGCTTGACCATCTAATTTAACAGTAATATCTGAGGCAGCATTGCCATTTTTATAAACGTAAATAATCAGCTCGTCTTCGGCCAAAACAGAGCCAGCACTAAGCGCGATTGCACCCGCGACCAAACTTTTGGTTAGCGACCTTTTCATTTACACCTCATATATTTTGCGTCAGGTATCAAGCTGTCACCACAATCAACGAGGTTTGTCGTCTGATGTAATTTCTTGTGGCGCATCGAATTTGGCGCTAGATTAGTCGGTGTTTATTACACTAATGTTTCATAGTGAAATATTTCGGAACTAATTTCCTTTTTTACAACGACTTGAAATTAAAACCAGAATTTAACCGGTTAAAATGCCGTTTATTACCCACAATGAATAAACGTAAGTTCAAAAAAATTGCGAGTTTTGAACACATTAAATAGAGAAATACAGAATGAAGGAAACTTGAAGGAGTCTAGGAACCAATAATTATCACTCCGTGATTTAATCAAAAACTCCTATAAAACGTTCCTATAAAAAGAGGAAGCAATACCGAGGAATCTCTAATTAACTGATCCATGATTTAATCAGAGTTCCCATACTTAATTTGATAGGTTCATGCCGGTTATTAACTCAAGATTTGTCGAGTTATCTAGAATTTCTGGGTATAAATTCATCGACGTTTGAATTGTTTTGAGCCGAGCAACAACTCACAAACCCGGTCAACTCAGTGAATGGTGTGCCTTAATAAGGTTATAAATCGCAATACGCCCAAGCAATTTTGCATGCTCACCCAGATAAAACGATTGTAAAAACTTTATTTTGATCAAAAATAAATCAGATAAACATTTCTTTACAAGGAAAAATTTCTAATATTGGAATAATAAGAACATTTTTTGTACTAAAAATAGTTATAAAAAAATTCATATCTCGACCAAAAATTGGCTCTTATCACAATTAATCATAAAAAAACATACCAAAATCACAGTTAATCTGTAATTTATTACTACTTTCATCACACTTTTTCAAATATCACAGTATGTATAGAAAAAATATAGATTGTATTAAATTGTTTTTATCTTATATAAACGTTTTTAAATATACAGCTTGACGAGGCAATACAACGCTATCGACGCTCAGGTAAGTGAATAATAGATGGAGGAGAGCAGACCAAAATGGATGGAAGGATTGTCAAAGAAGACAATATTATCGAACAAATCTGGAGTATCTGCGATCGCCACCCAAATCAAGAAGCTCTTAAATGTGAAAACGGTAAATTTTGGAATTATCAATCGTTTCAAAAAATTACCTATAAAATAGCCAATGGAGTTTCTTCGTGCCTGTCACAGGAATCAATAAGAACGGGCGATCAGTCAAACGACACCACCGTTATTGTTGCACTATTAATTGATCACACACCGGAATTAATTTTCGCCATTATCGGCACCCTAGCCGCAGGTTGCGCTTACTTCCCAATAGATACGCGATCACCCGAATCGCAAATTGATAATCTATTGCGCATTAATAAACCTGTATTATTAATTACCGATAGCAACAATTCGTATAAAACTGAGTTGTTACAACAGACAATTGCAATTATTAATATAGATGAACTTATCCATTTTGAAGACAGCACTAAACCTGCTCTGAACATTTCTCCTAATAACCCCGCCTATTTACTATCAACCTCGGGCAGCACAGGTGTTCCCAAAGGCGTTTTGCATACACATCAAAGTTTACTGCGTTCGGTTAATCACTATATTAATGACTTTGGCGTTTTAACGAGTGATACCATTGGTTTAATTCAGGCGTGTACCTACACGCCAAGCATTTTTAGTATTTTTGGTGCGTTAAAATCAGGCGCTTGCTTGTGTATTTTTAACGTTCACAAAAATAGTTCTCAGGCCTTTTACGAATGGCTTCAAAATCACAAAATAAGTTTGCTGTACACAACACCTAGCAGCTTTCGAAAAATTCTGAGCGAAACAAACGATACATCAATTTTTAAATCACTCAGATGTGTACAACTGGCAGGTGAGCCCTTATTAAAATCCGATATTGAATTATGGCAAAAAGACTATGTGACTCTCTTTGCGTTGTATAATGGTTTTGGCTCAACGGAAACCAGCTGCATTAGCAGACAATTCGTTTCCGAACACACACTCGAAGGCCAAAATATCTCTGTGGGAGAACCCTACAGCGATGTAACCATTAAAATAATCAACGATCAAGGCCAAGAGCTGGCGTCAAATGAAGTCGGTGAAATTATTATTTTAAGTGCGTACACAGCACATGGTTATTGGCAACAACCCGAGATTTCAACATCAAATTTCTTCTACCGCGAAGGTTCGAATGTTATTGAATATCGCTCGGGTGACCTAGGATATATCGATCAAAACGGCGCCCTTTATATTCTTGGACGACAAGATCGACAAGTGAAAATTCGCGGTCAACGCGTAGAATTAAGACAAATCGAACAAGCAATTTTAAGTCAGCCAGAAGTAAAAGAATGCGCAGTGGAATTGTTTACACCTGACAACGAAGAACCCTATCTTGCAGCCTTTATTATTCCTGAAGAATTGGATTTAAAACCGATAAGAGAATATTTAAGTAATCATTTACAACCCTTTATGATACCAACCCGTTGGGCATTCTTGGATTCTTTACCGCAAAACTCTGCCAGTAAAATAGATCACACAAAATTAAAAGAATACAATTTTAAAAAATCGTCCAGCAAGCCCGGCGAAGGTGAACCCGAAAACAGTTATCAAAAAAGAGCCATTGAGGCCTTTACAGAAATATTAAAAGATGACGATATCGATTTGGATTCTGATTTTTTTGACCACGGCGGAACCTCATTAAATGCCGTAGATTTGGCGATGGTGTTATCCAATAAATTTGCAGTGCCATTTAATGCTTCATCATTGATTGAGGCTTCTACGCCCAGAGACATTGCCTATGCCATTGAAAATATACACAAAGCAGACTCAAAAACCTTAATTCAATTCAAACGTTTAGAAAAAAACAACAACGCCGAAGACAATATTCCCTTATTTTGCATACCGGGCATGTTTGGTAATGCGCTGTCTTTCCGGGCGCTGGCATCTGAGATGCTAAAATATCGCAACGTTTTTGCGTTTGAATATCCCGGTTATTCGGGTGGCCCTATTACCTTTGCAAACTTGCCAGAACTGGTTGATTTGTTATTCACCGAGATCACAAAGAAACATCCACACGGTAAAATTGCTTTGGCCTGTTATTCTCTGGGCGGTTGCATTGGTTTTGAACTGTATAGAAAGCTCTTAGCTCATCATCGCGAAGTGGTTACCATCATATTTTTGGATTGCTTCGCACCAAGAGGTATCAAACTCCGGCACATTAAAGAACAATGTAAAAATTTATTACTCAAAATAACCGGTAGACAAACAACAGGTTGGCGAGCCAGAGAGGAGAAAGTCAATCTAGCACTTACTCGATCTATCGCCAATTATAAATTCAAACCGCAAACCATTAGGGATTTTTTATTCTTAACAGCCGAATTAAAATCAACAGGTTTGCTTGGCATCGCCAAAAATGCAGCTCGAAAATTTTTTGACATCAGACCCTGGCAAAATTTATTTACAACACCGATTACGCACAGATTTATTCAGGGAAATCATATTGACATTATTATGCCCGAAAAAGCCAAAGCTATTACTGATGACATTAACCAATACATGGCCGCATTTGATCCGATTAGTATCGATGAATTAAATACTAGTGACCATGCACTTTTGAGTTTTTCAGATGCCTTATCTGGCTTTCAATTGTCTTCGTCTGACACGCAGATTTTAAAGAGTTCTGATATACCCAACCCTTACAACGCATTTATCGCGACCGAATCGCAACTTACCGCCAATTTGGAAAAAGCTCTCGAAAAAAAGCTCATACCGAAAGTTCACAACTCTAAACACGAAGGAACCTATTACACGCGAAAAGTTGATTTAATCATCGAGGGAACAAAAAACATAGCGGTTAAGGCACTGATCACGGTAAACCTCTCAGACAAACGCCAGGATTTTAAAGCACAAATAATCAACGGCGATAAGCCGTTTGGCACCATATTACAGGAACAAAATATCATTTATTCCTGTGAACCTCTGTACCTGTTTGCAATCGACAATACGAATCGATTGAAGTCTCTGTTTAATCTTAACGAGGTTACAAAAAACACCAAGGCCTATGGACGAATCAATCAATTCAAAGACGAAAATGAAAATATTCTGGCAACCGTTATCGAAATTCTGTCGCCGCAACTTGATCACTTTATAAAAGCCCCTAAATCTGGGGCTTAAGATACGGAAAAAGACCGGCGACCTCTTCGTCGGACAATGCATCCATACGCCGAATATTGGTATCAGGAATAGAATCTGGATCTGGATGAGCCTCAACTGCCCAGGCAATACTCGACTCTCTTAACAAATGAAAAATGGGATACGGGGATCGATTAGTAAGATTTTCACGATCTTCGGCCTCCGTTCCGCCAAATTGATAATTGGGGTGAAAACTCGCAATCTGAAAAATCCCTTCCCAATCATTAATTTCAATCAGACGATCAGTTACGTCTAAATATTGGTTGTAATCAAAGAAATCCTCCAAACAATTTGGCGTAATCACCAACGTTGTTTCAAGCTCTGCTGACGGAGTATTGTTGAGATGCACCAGCTCTTCTTGCAGTAATTCTGTTAACCGCGGTAAATCTTCACCATCAAATACTACCAGTCGAACTTTTTCTTCCAACCAAGGTTTGGCCGCAAATGGGCATAAACCCAAGCCAATAACAACTTGTGAGAGCCATTTGGAGGTCAAATCCAATACTGCATCTCGATTAATTTCTTGCATTTTATTCGAACAACTCATTGATCAATTGATGATTAAGGCATAAGCCGCGACATTAGCCATTGGTTTTGTTCATTTTTTTGATAAACCAAACGATCGTGCAATCGATGACTTCCACCTTGCCAAAACTCAATCTCATGAGGAACCACTCGATAACCACCCCAAAAATCGGGCAAGGGTATTTGGCCGTTTTTAAACTTTTCTTTCATTCGCGCAAATTGTGCCATCAACATTGATCGAGAATCGATTGGACGACTTTGGCTCGATGCCCAAGCCGCGAGCTGGCTTTCTTCGGGACGTGACGAGAAATATTTTAAGGATTCCGCCGTGGATACCTTTTGTGCAACACCACACACCTTTACCTGGCGCTCGGCAAAATGCCACGGAAAGTGCAGACTGATCTTATTATTGATCGATAATTCTTGGGCTTTACGACTCTCGTAGTTGGTGTAAAACACAAAACCGCGCTCATCGACCTGCTTGAGCAGAACAATGCGCTGTGACGGTTGACCATCCGGTGACACTGTCGCTACGGTCATTGCCGTAGGATCTTTAATACCCCAGTCGATAACCTGCTTTAACCATATTTGAAACTGCTCAATGGGATCTGTGAGCATTTCGTCTTCTTTCAGCTGCGCCAGTTGATAATCTCTGCGCAAACCGCTTATTTCTTCAGCCATTAGCGTAATACCGGTAAATGATTAAACGTGTTACGTTGCCATTTCAAATTGAGTTCAGAGAAAATTGAAGCTCTCTGAAAAACAACGAATGGTTGATACGGATTGCTCTCATTATAATAGAAATCTAGGTTTACAATCCTAGTTACCTCAATAACCCTTGAGATTAACCACAAAATGCGCACTGCTGTGCAACGACCTAATTCAAATCAATGAACAATCACCCGCCGTACGAAAACACGACTGATAAACCTGCGGCCGCAGCCGTATTCGGGTGTGTGATCGCCGGTGGTAAAAGCCAAAGAATGAACGGGAGCGACAAGCCGTTCATGACGCGGGAAAACAGCCTCCTTATAGACATTGCATTGAATCATCTCTGCAAAGCCGACATAACAACCTGCGCCATTTCGTCTAGCTCTAAATTAAAATCTCGCTTTGAAGAGTTCTTAAAAACCCGCTCGTCAAACATCTCCGAGATTGATGTACTTGAAGACGAGCCTCAATTTACCAATAAGGGCCCTCTCGCTGGACTGTTCACAGCCTTGCGTTGGGCATACAAAATAAATCCGCACTCTTTGGTGTATACCTGTCCGGTAGACACCCCCTTACTTAGTACAGAAATTCCAGCTCGTCTTCTCAATTCTTTTTATCAAAATAACTGCGACTGCGTTATTGCGGCCCAAGGCGATAAACTCCATCCAATTATCGGTGTCTGGCAATCGAGCAGTTATAAGACATTGGCAGCATTTCTGAACACCTCTCAAAAATACAGCTTTCATGCTTGGCTTTCGCATATTGATTCAAACGTCGTTGATTTTAGCTTTTTAGATCCTTCCACCTTTTTAAACATCAATACTCCGTCAGATCTTCTCGACCCTATCTAACCAAAAAATTGCACCAATAAAATACATATTACAAATTCCAAAAAATATCCAATTCGATAAATCTCATCAAACGATAACTTTTTGAATTTATTTTAGATCACAGTATTCATCATTTTGCTTTTCATTGGTGCGATTTAAAATAAATTAATTCACCACTATTGATCACACAATTAATGTTTGCATTATTATTGACCTATTATTTTTTGATCAATGATCAATAATGATAACCAAGCGCCCCATTTAATCTCCTGATTTTTATAGATTTTTTGCCAAAAAAGCGCCATTTTAAAACTTTGGCAAGGGAATTGCGATGTAAGAGCATAGAACCAATTAGCCATTTCATTGCACATTAGGGTATCTAGGAGTCATAAATGGAAAAACGAGATCAGGACGCAAAATCTGTATTTAAGCGCATAACTTTATTCAAGCATCTTTTAGGTGCAGCAGTTACTTCAATTGCATTAACCGCAACTGGCTTAGTAACAGCCGAAGAATTAGAGTTAGAAAAAGAAGATCTAAAATTCGGTTTTATTAAATTGACCGACATGGCTCCTTTGGCAGTTGCCTACGAAAATGGATATTTTGAAGATGAAGGACTTTATGTAACGCTCGAAGCACAGGCCAACTGGAAAGTATTGTTGGATCGCGTTATTGATGGCCAACTTGATGGTGCACACATGCTTGCCGGTCAGCCGTTAGGTGCAACCATTGGCTTTGGTACACAAGCGCACGTTGTTACTGCATTTAGCATGGATTTAAACGGCAACGGTATTACGGTTTCCAACGATATTTGGGAACAAATGAAGCCGAATATTCCAAAACAAGCCGACGGCAAACCTGTTCACCCAATTAAAGCAGACGCTTTAAAACCGGTTGTGGATAAATATAAAGCCGAAGGTAAGCCTTTTAAAATGGGCATGGTATTTCCGGTATCAACTCATAACTACGAACTTCGTTATTGGCTAGCTGCTGGCGGTATTCACCCAGGTTATTACGCTCCACACAAAGGTGATACTTCGGGCACCATTAATGCCGATGCTTTATTATCGGTAACACCGCCACCACAAATGCCTGCTACCTTAGAAGCCGGTACTATTTATGGCTACTGTGTCGGTGAACCTTGGAACCAACAAGCCGTATTTAAAGGTATTGGCGTTCCAGTTGTTACCGATTACGAAATTTGGAAAAACAACCCAGAAAAAGTATTCGGTGTATCCAACAAATGGGCCGAAGAAAACCCAAATACACATTTAGCCGTTGTTAAAGCATTAATTCGCGCCGCCAAATGGTTGGACGAAAATGATAACGCTAACCGTCCAGCCGCTGTAAAAATTCTATCGAAACCTAATTACGTTGGTGCCGATTACGACGTTATTGCCAACTCAATGACCGGTACTTTTGAATACGAAAAAGGCGACAAGCGCTCTGTTCCAGACTTCAACGTATTCTTCCGTTACTACGCAACCTACCCTTATTATTCAGATGCCATTTGGTACTTAACGCAAATGCGTCGCTGGGGACAAATCGACGAGCCAAAATCCGACAGCTGGTTCTTTGAAGTTGCGAAAAAAGTGTATAAGCCAGAAATCTATATGCAAGCTGCTCAGATGCTAATTGAAGAAGGCAAAATGAAGAAAGAGGATTTCCCGTTTGGTACAGACGGTTTCCGCGATCCTCAAACACATTTTATTGACAATATTACCTACGACGGCCGCAAACCAAATGAATATCTAGAAAAATTCAGCATTGGTTTAAAAGGCGACACAGTTCTCTAAGCAACATTTATAAGGCGGAGATATTCTCCGCCCTCTCAAATTACACGTAAAAATCAAGCCATAACATCATTCATTAACTCGCGGCATCTTAATATGCTGCGCACAGAATACGAAGGTAAAGCACATGTTAAATCGCAGTATTCGATTTTTCGAGCTTACAGGCATGAGCTGGTTAATTCCTATTGCCAACATATTGGCGGGAAAAAATCCAAAGGCTCAATTGAATCAATTACTCTCGAGTCTAGGCGCACCTTTAGCCGCGTTTTTAATTTTTTTATTACTCTGGTCTGTTGCCGCTAAAAATATTGAAACCAGCTTAGGTAACCTTCCAGGACCCAGCCAAACCTGGGAACAATTTCAGTCATTAATAGCTGAGCACGTTGAAGCTCGCGAAAAAGAAGCAACGTTTTATGAACGCCAAGAAGAGCGTAATGAAAAACGAATTGCAAAAGGCGAAGAACCTAAAGAAATTCGTCCGTACACTGGTTCACCAACATTTTTCGATCAGATTTTTACCAGCTTATACACCGTTTTTGTTGGATTTGCGGTAGCCTCAATTATTGCAGTTCCAGTTGGTATTATTTGCGGTCTAAATTCAACCATTTACACAGGATTAAATCCATTAATTCAAATTTTCCGCCCAGTATCACCTCTTGCATGGCTACCTATTGTCACCATGGTGGTAAGTGCACTGTACACAACGGACGACCCGATTCTCGCAAAATCGTTTGTGATTTCAGCTTTTACCGTAACGCTTTGTTCACTTTGGCCAACACTCATTAATACGACGGTTGGTGTTTCAACTATCGATAAAGACCTTATTAACGTAAGCAGAGTTCTACGTTTAAGTTGGCCAACCAAAATATTTAAAGTAGTCGTTCCTGCTTCATTACCCATGATATTTACAGGTTTACGCCTATCACTTGGTGTGGGCTGGATGGTGTTAATTGCCGCAGAAATGCTGGCGCAAAACCCAGGCCTTGGTAAATTCGTTTGGGATGAATTCCAAAATGGTAGCTCGAACTCGTTAGGTAGAATTTTAGTGGCAGTATTTGTTATCGGGATTATCGGCTTCTTACTAGATCGAGTAATGCTGACTCTACAAAAAGCGGTGTCCCACGATAAAACACAAGAAGTTCGATAAACGCTGCGTCACGCATTAAATATTAAGAGGTTCACCATGACAGGTACATACTTAGACATTTCTGGCGTTTCTATCGAATTTCCAACGCCTAATGGTCCGTTTAAAGCATTAGACAATGTTCATTTAAAAATTCAACAAGGCGAATTTATTTCGTTAATAGGTCACTCCGGCTGCGGAAAATCTACCGTATTAAATATTGTTGCAGGCCTGTACAGAGCGACCCAAGGCGGCGTAATTTTGCAAGGCAAAGAAGTGGTTGAACCGGGTCCAGATCGAGCGGTTGTATTCCAAAACCATTCGCTATTTCCTTGGTTAACCTGCTACGAAAATGTTCGTCTTGCCGTCGATAAAGTCATGAAAGGCAAAAGCAGAGCAGAGCGTCATGAGTGGACCGAACATAATTTAAAATTAGTGCACATGGGCCATGCCATGCATAAACGCCCGGACGAAATTTCTGGTGGTATGAAACAGCGCATTGGTATCGCTCGCGCCTTGGCGATGCAACCAAAAGTTTTATTAATGGACGAGCCTTTCGGTGCACTGGATGCGCTAACCCGAGCACACATGCAAGACTCATTGATGGAAATTCAAAACGAATTAAACAACACCGTTATTATGATTACGCACGATGTTGATGAAGCCGTTTTGTTATCAGATCGTATCGTTATGATGACCAATGGTCCTGCGGCAACTGTAGGCGAGATATTAGAAGTAGATTTACCTCGTCCACGTGAGCGTTTAGTACTGGCAGATGATCCAACATACAACCATTACCGCGCCGAAGTCTTAAAATTCTTACACGAACGTCATTCTAAAAAAGACGTTCCGCAAACACCAAAAAAGATTGAGGCGGTTGCTCACAGCAACACACCATCGACACCCGCCAAAAAAAGTGTCGCCGCTTGAGCCGTATCAATAAGCGTAAATTAAATAAAGGAAACTCTGATTAACTCAGAGTTTCTGCGACACGAGGATGTGTCGCCAATTTCAAGAACGATGAGCATTTTCAATTTCCACCCTCTTATTAAATCAAAGATGAGTTAATAAGAGATTCTAAAGATTTATTATTTTACCTTTTGGAATTGTTTTACTTTTTGGACAAGATGTCACTTGCAAAGGGAGTTGCACCCTACCCACATAATAAAACTTAAAAAAGTGGGTAAAAAATTCTTGCATTAAATACATATTATATTAATTGATTTTAACAGCCAGGGAACAATCCTTATAAAGCATTTCTGGACTTGAATCGTTAGGAGACAATCGAATGAAACATCTTAAACAATCTCTCATTACTCTGGCCGTTTGTGCGGCAACCACAAGTTCTTTCAGCGTCAATGCCGACGTATTAACTGAAATGCTTGAAGGTGCAAAACTCTACGGTGACTTTCGTTTACGTTACGAATCCGTAGATCAAGATAACGCCTTAGATGACGCAAGCGCTCTTACTCTTCGTTCACGTATTGGATTTAAAACCGCGGAAGTCAATCATTTTTCTGCTACCGCAGAAATTGAAGATAGCCGAGTTGTGTTAGGTGAAGATGATTTCTCGGTCCCTCAAACGGGCTTTAATACCGGTGAATTTTCTGTAGTTGCAGATCCAGAAGTTACCGAGCTAGACCAAGCCTTTGTGCAATACGGCACCGAAACTCTTACCGCAAAATTAGGTCGTCAAGTATTTGTATTAGACGGACAACGCTTTATTGGTGATGTTGGTTGGAGACAAGATCGTCAAACATTTGATGCCTTAAGTGTTGCGTATAATCCAACCAAAGAAATTACCGTAACCGGTGCTTATTTAGATAAGCGTAATCGCATTTTTGCTGACGACGCCGACATCGATTCAAAAGATTTCATTGGTAACGTTAGTTTCAAAACCGCAATCGGTAAAGTTGTTGGTTACTCTTACCTACTTGAAAACGAAGAAAACGACACTGAGCTAGATACCTACGGTATTAGCTTAGACGGCAGCGCAGTAATTAATGAGAAGGCGAAATTTTTGTACCACGCGGAATTTGCCACCCAAGAAACCGATACCGATTTCGATGCTGATTATTTATTCTTAGAAGCCGGTGTTAAGGTTGCCAACATTACCGCCAAAATTGGTTACGAGCTTTTAGGTTCTGACGACGGCCAATACGGTTTTTCTACGCCGTTAGCAACTTTACATAAATTCAACGGTTGGGCAGATATTTTCTTAAATACTCCAGCAACCGGGCTAGAAGATACTTACCTAAGCCTAAGCGCAAAAGTGGGCCCAGGTAATGCAACCGTTGTCTATCATGAATTCGATACCGACGAAGACACAGCGGCCATTTCTGATTTAGGCAGCGAATTGGATTTACAATACGCGTTTAAATTCGGTAAAAAATACTCAGCGGGTATTAAAGCTGCGTTCTACAGCGCTGATGATGTAGCGGTTGATACCGATAAAGTTTGGATTTGGGTTAGTAAAGCGTTCTAATCAATTATCCAACGGAATAAAAAAGCCTCTTTTAAAGAGGCTTTTTTAACTGGCAATTTTTAGCCATTTTCGACCAGAACTATTTGGCGAAAGCGGACGATGATCTTCACCATTATCTAATAGATATTTAAATATTGCGTCGGTAATGGTTTTACCACCGCCAGGAATACCTTGGGTTCCAAAAAGTCGATTGAACTCAAAGAAATAAGGCCTGTCACCTACCATCGCAATATCAAAACCTGCATGATTAATTCCCAGTGTTTTCGCCCATGTTAATACAAACTCAATGGCTGAGTCGGGAATATTTTTATAGTCTACAGTACCACCACGAGATACATTGGTATGAAAGCTTCTATCAGATTGGTGCCGCCAATAAGAAGCAACCACCTCCCCTCCAACTAAAACAATACGCAAGTCCTTCTCAATCGGCAGCTGTTCCTGAACGTACAAACTATCGGCTATAGACACATACTGCTTCCACTGTACATAGTCTTCAATTAACCAAACACCAACACCCTGAGAAGCCTTAGGCAATTTAGCCACAAACGGTGTTGATAACTCATTCCATATACGATCTGCCTGCTCAGGTGTATTCTTACAGATCCAAGTTTGAGGTGTATTTATCGGAAAAAGTAACTGAGCAACACGGCTCATCTCGATCTTATCGTGACCGATGCGATAGGTCGCAGGACTTGGAAAAATTTGACACTCACACCCGTAGAGTAATGAATTGAGCTGCCAATATTCAGGGAACAACACCCAATCCGCTGAACTTAAAAGCGAAAAAAAACGATCTGGATTGGCTTCATAAGCCTCTGGCTTAACGTAAGCTAAATCAACTTCTTTATTTGATTCTAAACCTAAGGTACGAAAAAGATTAAAAGAAACAACTTTCATATAGGTCTCATAGAAAATAAAGGTGGCGGATTTTGTACAAAAACAAAATTACACGCAACACCTTTAAATCAGAGAATCATCTATTGAAGGGTAAGTATTTTGAGCTGTAAATAATAGAGCTCTTTAGAACCTGCAAGCAATAAACCATCAATTTGTTGTTAATGCATGAGGTGATTCTGCGTCAGCCCAGTCTAATACATTTACACACTGAACATCATTCAAATATTGAATTTTTAAAGGTTGCTTTTGTGCTAATGTAGCCAAAATAAGTGAGTACCAGCCGTTACAAGCTTCGGGAGCAACACCTTTCCATGTCTCTCGGACACTGCAAATCTGTTTACCTTTACTACTTTCATAGATCTCTTGAGAAATTAAACTAACTGCACCATTAGCAGCCATATGAACTCGGTCAGGTAAACCTGTGCAGACATCGGCGAAAGCCGTTGGAGCCAAAATAATTAAAAATACAAATAAATACTTTTTCATAAAACCTTTAACACACAGAATTGAATTTAAACCATTAGCTTTTATGCAATGGCCACATAGGCCATACAGTGTAAATAAAAAACAATGAAAAACTATATATAAATTAGTTCTTAAATGTAAACTAAAGCATTAAGCAATGGTGTAAAAAAATAGATACCAACAAGATTGCTAACATTAAGAATTAATTTCAAAATAAAGATTTAAAAATCTCAAAATCAGTTGATCGTATATTCTAAAAACACTTTCAATTCAAAGACTCTTGCGAGTTCGCCCTCCAGCTTTGTCGAATTTTAGCCATAAATAGAGACTCATTAGGAACCTCTATTTGCTGTAGATGATTTTCTACAAAAAATTCAACTTGTTTATTTAAATCCGCATCATCTTCAAAGGTCACACGGTATTTAACAAACTTATCTTTTAGCTGACACAGATAAATCACCGTTTTAAAGTTACCGCCATCGTTAATTGTGTAACTACCACTCAACGACGCCAGATTTAAAAGAGTTTCTCCGCTTTCGGTAATGCGTTTTATAGGACGAATTTCCACTTCATTAAAACTGGCTTGATCAACACCTTGTTCTTTTAGAAAAATATTAATCTCATGTTTTACAACATCCATTTCTCTAATCAGTACTTTGTCGGAATTGGATAAATCCCAATGTCTTACTGGGTAGACGAATACATCTACGTAATCAAACTCAAATTGCTCATGTACGTAGCGATTTACAGTACCAAACAAAGGATTATGAAAGATTTTTTTCTGATTTAGAGCGTAGTCGCTGGCAAACTCTGGCAGTTTTAAATCATCCACATAGTTGCTGGCCTTCAATTTTTTATTCACATTTTCAGGAGCGAAAACATTTCTCTCTTGAAAGTCTTTAACAATGTGCGATGTGATACTTTTAGCAATATCGGCGGAATCGTTTTGATCCACAGTAAAAAGATTGCTGTTCGCCACAAAAGGAATATCTTGCTGGTATTGTTCAATAAGTTCGCCGTTCCAAACTAGAGCAGCATCAACCCGATAAGTTTCTTCACTGGTAAGAGGCGCAATTAATAATGTCGCCGCAGAAAGCGTATTTTGACCTATTGATTTACCGGAGGTTTGTGAATAATTTGCAACACTAATTAAGATATTAAAATCAACGTCAGATTCAGCGTAGTACACATTTTCAAAAAGATTGGTGTTCTTAAATTCTTCGTAGAAGTATTGCAAGCGCACGTTATTGGTTGCGCAAAAGTGCCATGCTGATTGCTTGTCATAGTTACTACAGAATTCCGACAGCTCATCGGACGGTGTTTGAAAATAGATAGAAACTGGGGGAAGTTTTTCGTCGGGTAAATCGTCGTACTCGGCTACGGTAAATTGATTCGTAGTTGCACAACCCGTTAACAGCGCAAACCCTAACGCCAAAACACTTCCCTTATAAATCATCATCTATTCCCTTTTGTGCAGTAGTTATAATAGAAAACTCTGATTAACTAAGAGTCTCTTGCAACACTTGAGTGTGCCGCCAATTTCAAGAACGGTAAGAAGTTGAAATTGTGAAGACGTTGGAAATCGTATTGTCAATTTCTGCGTCTGATTAAACCATGGATGAGTTAATCAGAAGTTCCAATAATGTTTCTACCATCGGAAATATGGCAGTTCAAGAACTGCCAATTAAAAAACCTTAAATTATTACAAACACATACGCTAAAAATAATTTAGCTTCCCGGCATCCATTGTTTTACACCCAACGCATTCATTACTAACTCTACAGACAGTGCAGCCAATACCATGCCCATGATTCGCGTTAAAATATTAGCACCACCTAAACCTATGGCTTTGATGATTCGCGATGAGAACAATAATAGCAGTAAGGTAATGCCCAATACCGCAAGCATAATTAAGGCAGTTCCTATTTGGGCGGTAATTGGATAAACGTTGTTATCGGTTAATAAAATAACGGCCAATATGGCCCCCGGAGTTGCCGTGGCAGGAATGGCTAATGGAAAGACCGCCATGTCGTGCTCGCTATCGCGATTAGCGTTTTCTGAGCCTGATCCAAAAATCATCTGTAGGCCAAATAAGAAGAGAATAATGCCGCCGGCCAATTGGAAAGAAACTAAACGTATGCCCATGGCGCCGAGCACAATTTGACCAACAATAATGGCTCCCAATAAAACACTACCCGCATAAATGATGGCTTTAATCGCCGTGGCTTTACGTTTTTCAGGTGTTAAATGAGCGGTAAGTGCGGCGAACAATGCCATGGTGCCTAAAGGATCTATGGTTGCCCAAATAATCAGAAAGTCTTGAATCAGTTTATCTAGCATTTTAGCGGTACTGGCCTTAAGTATTTAGGAGTTAAGTTCTCTAAGACCAATAATGTAGAGTTTGGTTATGAGCCAAGGCAAGAAAATTCGAGAAATATTATGGCGACAGCTGAGAGGCGTTTTGCTGTTCAACAGACTTTTAATTTAGGGTTATTTTTTAGTAGTGGAAACGCTGGTTAACCTAGAGTTTCTCACGACACAAGGATGTGTCGCCAATTTCAAGAGCTGTACGTGATTGAAATTGGCAAGAAATTGTCAATCGCATGGTCAATTTCTGCTCTCTGATTAAATCATAGATGAGTTAATCAGAGGTTCCTATTAGAACCTTCAATTAAAATCGTAGGTTAATTGAAGATTCCGTAAAACGTGTGTGCTCAAGGATCAGTCGTTTTTGCAATAAAAACCTAAGGCCTCTACGCCCGCAATTAATTCAGTCATAGCTTGCTCAACCAACTCATTGTTGCCTTTAAATCCCAGTTCTATTTGCCGCTCACCGCCTTTCATCATTGGCAGGCTGAATAGTTTCAACGTTGGATAGTTAGCAACTAACGTTTCCATTAAGGGTGTTACCACACTTTCATGGGCGCCGATAGCAAAAACAGATTTTTCGCAGTAATGCTGATCAACAAGATGATGGAGCTTGTGCGTTAATACCCAATCCATCATAGGCTCGGCCATTTTAGGAAATCCGGGCGTAAAAAAGTGGTTATTAACAGAAAACCCCGGAATTTTATTGACCGGATTGGGAATGACTTCTGAGCCAACAGGAAATTCGACCATTTGATAATGATGAGGCAAGAGTTCTCTGTCGTTTTCGCGAGCAAATTCGTTAAGCAATTCTAAACCTACAGGGTGTTGCTCAAGAGGAATATTTAAGGCTTCGGCGACAACAGCACGGGTTAAATCATCGGGTGTACTGCCAATTCCGCCGGTGCTAAATACGTAATCACCACTGGCAAAACTTTCTTTAAAGGTATGCAAAAGAAGATCTCGGTCATCCGAGAGTATTTTCACCCAACTTAACACCAAGCCGCGCGGTTTTAGCAGCTCGATAATATTGGGGAGATGCTTGTCGACTCTTCGACCCGACAAAACCTCATCACCAATAACAATTAATCCAATGCCCATATTTACTCCATCCGGTACAACAAAAACGGCTTCATCACAGTTTCAAACGAGCAGTTACGCAGATCTCATCTTACCGGATGAAAAGATAGAATTCTCTGATTAACCAAAACTGCACGAGCGACACGAGCAGGTATCGCCAATTTCAAGAACAGTAAGTGCTTGAAATTGAGAAGACATTGAAAGTTATGTATTCAATGTCTGCTCCTTGATCAAATCGTGTCGACGTAATTAGAGGTACCAATCGTTAAATTTATTAACATTAACGGGGAAACACCACGGTTTTGTCGTCATTGAGCAGAACCCTGTGTTGGGCATGCCAAGCTACCGCCCGATTCAATACCACGCGCTCTACATCTCTACCGATCTCAACCATTTCCTCCGCCGAGTTAGCGTGATTAACACGCTCGACGGCCTGCTCAATAATTGGGCCTTCATCCAGATCGGGTGTCACATAATGGGCCGTAGCACCAATGAGTTTAACACCGCGATTAAACGCTTGATGGTAAGGACGTGCACCTTTAAAGCCGGGTAAAAATGAATGGTGAATGTTAATGGCTCGGCCTTTCAACTGTTGGCACAACGAATCTGACAAGATTTGCATGTAGCGAGCTAACACCAAGAAATCGGCATAGGTATCGTTCATTAATTGCAAGATAGCCTGCTCTTGATCGGATTTGGTATCTTTGGTGACCGGTAAATAGTGGTAAGGCACTTGGTACCACTCACACAGAGGTCGCATTACTTCGTGATTAGACACCACCGCGACCACATCGATAGGTAACACGCCTCGCTTCCAAGAATTCAATAGGTGCTCTAAACAGTGCCCCCACTGGGACACAGCAATCACAACACGAGGCTTGTAGCGGTAATCGTTCAGTTGCCAATCCATTTCGAAGCGTCGCGCTAAGGGCTCAAACGCTTGTCGCACTTGCGATAATGATTTTTCGCCTTGGCAAGAACTCAGCACGGTACGCATAAAAAACTTGTGGCTATTTGGGTCTTCAAATTGATTGGATTCATTGATGTTAAATCCTTGAAGCGCAAACATATTGGCTACTGCCGCAACAATACCGGGTTGATCTTTGCAGCTAAAGCGCAGAACAACTTCCTCAACGATATCGTTGTTAGGTTTGGTGATTTGGCTGGTCATGTGTGTATCCAGATACTCGTAAATCAAACTTTCCTTGTGAAGGAATGCAATCCTATCAATGCACAAAGACTGTTACCGTTGCCAACAACAAAAGCGGCCGGTGTATGCATCGAAAAAGTGCCGCAATATACCATAGAAGACTTGAATTTTGATGACAGAGGCAGAAACTGGCCGAATGTCTTGCATTGAGGTCTCAAAACTATACGGTCAACGCACGACCCACGTTAATAACCGTAAATTGTTCAATTATTCAGTGAATATTTGAACAATTCAGCACTTTTGTATTAACTAAAAAGCCTATAGTTGTATCCTAGGAAATGGAACAATTTGTGCCAAATAATCTATTGCCAAGGTTCTCGGTGTAAGTAAGTTGCAATAAAACGTCACTATAAATGACGTGTTGAGTTGACAGTGTGTCGACTTTTTTCGTCGTATTTAATGCTAAGGTTGCAACCGATAGCTGATGCTTTTTACACATGCTCCGATCTTGTGATCGAGTCGAGCTTTCTCGATTCAATATTGGCTAAAAATTTCTGATTAACGCGCGAGCCAGTAAAGATGAAACGATTGGAACCTCTGATTAACCTTTTCATGATGTGATCAGAGGACGGAAATTGCCCAGACAGCTGTCAATTTCTTTGTAATTTCAATCACTTACCGTTCTTGAAATTGGCGACACATCCTTGTGCTGCTGGAAATTCTAGGTTAATCAGAGATTCCTATTTTGTGAAAACTGCAACGAACTGCTCGCTCATACGTTAAGTTTGTACGCCGTCGGTAGCGACACATGACAACGATTTCACAGGGGATGATTCACGGGTAATAACTATGCTTCATTTAATTTTGCCAACCAACATTGTTAAAAAGCTCAGTTCACACGGTTTAGGTGTGCTTACTTACGTCGCCCTGTGCAGTCCGGCTTTTGCCCAAACGGACCAATCCTTAGCGCTGGCTAATGACGCGTCGCCGCCTGCCCCTGCGGCACAAACACGGCTTATTCCACGAATCGAAAATGAGATTGCTCGAATCGAATCCGAACAAGGGCCATTCGGTGCATCGCTCAGTGAGCAACTACAATCTCTGGCGACACGATATCAAGACCAAGGCCTGCACGAAGAAGCCTTGATTGCCCTAAATCGCGCCATTCATGTGCAAAGAATCAACGGCGGTTTATACGACCTTAGCCAAGCGCCTTTAATTGAACAGACCATTAGCAGTCATGTCGCGCTCGGTGATTGGAACGAGGCCAGTAATCGCCATGATCATTTATTGTGGTTGCATCAACGTAATTTTGCCGACGACGATCCACGTATGCTGCCGGTCTTTGAGAAACTGAGCGACTGGCACCTAAACGCCTACTCAGTGAACCGCAGTTCGGTAATTGGTCACCTTCTGAACGCCTACAACCTCTACAATAACTCGCTAGCTCTTATCCAAAGTAATTTTGGCCAAAACGACCTACGATTGGTCGACCCACTTAGAGGTTATGCTTTGGCCAACTATTACTTTGCCAATTTGCGCTTTGAACAAAACGATCCAGCCTATCGATCTCAATTCAATCAACCAACCAGTACTGCCGAATTCTCGACCCGAGACAACCGCCGCAGCGATCGTGAAATTGAACTGAAGCTACGCATTGACCAGTACATTCAGAGTTCGTATGTCCAAGGCAAAAAGGCGATGCTGAAAATTGTCGATATTTATAAACATAACGACAATGTCGATCCCAAAGAAATGTTTATCGCGCAGGTTCAATTGGGCGACTGGTACATGTTGTTCAATGCACCCAAAGCTGCTGCAAAAGAGTATGAAGAAGCCTTAGCGATGGTGGATGAAAAAAATGACGAAGAGCTTAGCAACTACGCAAAATCCGTATTTTCGCACCCAACGGCCCTACCCGATCAGCCTTTAATCGAAACAGAATCCTACGAACTCAACGGCGAGCCTGAGTTTGTTATGGTGAAGTACGACGTAACCGATAACGGCAACACACGAAATATAGAAGTGTTAGACGCCCAGCCGGAAAACAATATCGGTCTACGTATTAATGTGAAACGTAATTTACGCAATGCTATTTTCAGACCTAAATACGAGAATGGTAAAGCCGTTGATACCACCGGTATCGTGCACCGATTCGTAGTTCCCAACAGCTAAAAGCGCCGTCAGGTACTTTTACACATCTAGATTCGTGCTAAAACCTTGGTGAACAGCGCCAAGGTCGCAGCATGAAAACTTTTTTTTCAATATTCTGTCGATATCTTTTTGTAGCAAAGAATCATTGATAACAATGATGGTATAAGGCTTTTAAGGTAACGTTTTAAGAATCTTACGCGGCAAGATTTCACAAAAGCTAAATATCGGAGCACTTTCACGCGCCGTTAAGGTTGAGTAAATTTAAACTTGCTAGCATTTTTTGCTGACTTTGCACGGCTGCAACTTGGCGACTTACCGCGAGAGTTGACACAAAAAAACAACATTAGAACAAAAATCCTTCATGGCGAGCCTAGAAGATATATTGGAAACTCTGCTTAACCCAGAGTTTCCAGCGGCACAAGGATGGGTCGTCAATTTCAAGAACGGTAAGTGATTGAAGTTGTAAAGAAATTGGAAATCGCATTGTCAATTTCTGTCTTCTGATTAAATCAGCGATAAGTTAATCAAAAGTTCCTAAACCATAGAAGACATTTATAGAAGCAATAAAGCACTATGAGGACGAAAAATGGCGAACAAACCTATCAAGCTTATGAGTCTTTCCGTGCTGACTGCAGTTATTCTTGCAGGCTGCGGCGGCCAAACCTCGTCCCAGTCGTCTGGTCAAAACCCTTCGCAACCCAGCGCCAGCTCATCCTCTAGTTCCTCTTCATCACCATCTAGTAGTAGCAGCTCCGGTGGCAATGCAACCGTCTCTCGACCCGGATCACCGTCCGGTACTAGCGATACTTCATCTCGAAGCTCATCGAGCACCTCATCAGGCAGCAGTTCGTCCACGCCGTCTGGTTCTACCAGTTCAGGCTTACCCAGGGGTACAACCTACGGTGGCTCCAAGTCCGGCTCAGATGCGCAAGCAACAACAGGGTCAGACGGTGGTTTTGACAACGAAAATACCAGTGGAGAAGCATCGCTTCCCGGAGCTGCAAACCAGCCTGCCAATCAAACCGCAGGTGCCGGTCAGTCTCAATCCGACGACATAGATTTCTCAGACGATGCCAATGCAGGTAGTGGTGGCCAAGAAAGCTTTGAAGAAGCACAAGCACCCGGCACCGCTGGCTCGGGAACGGGGACAGGTCGAAGCACCCAAGAAGAAATCGCCGCAAAAGAAGCCATTTTTAGAGATACCGTTGGCGACTATGACGGTTACATCTTAAAAGAACGCGAATACATCGCGAATCGACGCAACGCCAGTGGCAGCGAAGAAGACTTAGAAGATTTCGACGGGCCTCTTTTTGATGAGGTCGAAGGATCAGGCACTCCCGGTGGTAATGGTGAAAATGAAGGCCCCGGCAGCGCTTATGAATCTACCACCAGCACGGCAGGTGTTGGCAATCGACCACCCGGCCCCGGCGACAACCGCGAAGGTGACTTTGAACACACCTCAGCAAGCAATACACCACCGCCCGACATTCCAAGCGGTAACGACGACGATGTTGTCGCAAGACAAATTCGCGAGGCGGCTATGCGAGAAACCGACCCCAAGTTGCGTGAAGCTCTGTGGGACGAATATCGCAAGTATAAAAATCAGCAAAAATAACAGTGACTTTTATCTACCCTCTGATATCTACCCCCTGATTGAATCGCGAATAAGCGTATCAGAGGCTCCCTAAAAGATATCGGCGAAAACAAATACAGGCTTAAACCATGGCGATAACTCAATATTCGCAAACCATTGCTAACCTAAAGCGCATTTTTATTGTTCTGACGATGGTCACCGCTGCATTTGCAATTACCGGTTGTGCCAATAAGGTCGTCAAATCCACTGCGCAAACACCACTTGAGGTAGAAACCAGCAATATTCCTGAAAACGAATTGTTGGATGTAGGAATCGTTATTTTTGATCCGGGTCTTGAGGACGAAAGTAAGTCAGTTATTCCCGTCTCCTCAGAAGTTCGCAAGGCAGAATCACAGTTTTTCCCTGTAAAACTCATGGACGCCATGCAACGCAGTGCCGCTTGGGGAGCCGTTCGTGTTGTTCCTAACGAAAATGCCGCGGTTGATGTGATGGTTACCGGAAAAATTATTTCCTCCGACGGTGAGCGTTTGATCTTAAATATTCGCGCCTTCGATTCTGTGGGCGATCAATGGTTTGAAAAAGAATACGAACAAAAAGCCAGCAAATACAGCTACGATCCCGCCGCAAGAATTCGTCGCGATCCGTTCTCCAGCGTGTATAACGAAATCGCCAACGATTTATTAGAATACAAACGCCAGCTGGCCAGCGATTACTTAAGAAAACTGCGCATTGTTACCGAACTAAAATTCGCCAAAGACTTTTCACCAGAGGCCTTTGACAATCATTTATACGTCGATAAAAAAGGCGAATATCAACTCAATCGCTTACCGGCCGAATCCGACCCAATGCTTGAGCGCATTCGCACCATTCGTGAACGCGATTATCTTTTTGTCGATACGCTTCAAGAATATTACGGCACCTTCGTTAACGAAATGGAAAAACCCTATCAAGAATGGCGCAGCCAAAGCTATTCCGAGGCCGCGGAAGTTAGACGTTTACGCGCCCAGGCCATTGGCCAAACCGTGGCCGGTGTTGCATCGGTTGTGGGCGGCATACTCGCTGCTGGATCTTCGGATGCCTCTGCCAGAGCGGCGGGCTCGGTCGCCATTGTCGGCGGCGGTTATCTAATCAAAGAAGGTTTTGGCACCCGCTCGGACAGTAAATTACACCTTGAAGCACTCAGAGAATTGGGCGACTCACTGGGCGCCGAAGTAGAATCTCATTACATTGACTTAGAAGATCGCACCATAACGCTCTCGGGAACGGTAGAAAACCAATATGAGCAATGGCGCGAAATACTCCGAGATATTTACGATTTAGAAACCGGCGGCGTTCAATAATCGTCGATAGAGATTACTGTATTAAAAATGACTGATTCGAACAAAAACGACATTACCGACAACGAACAACCTACCGAAGTCACTCAAAAACCTTCACCCCCTATTGAGCCTGCACCTTGGGCTCAGGGACCCATCGCACAAGTTTCGACAACACCTTGGTGGATGGAGCCCAAAGCCATTGTGCCATTTATTTTACTGATTGTTTTGTTGGTTCTGGTTATTTTTTGGCTGCCGAGTTTGGTTACACCCAGCAAACCAGTAGCCAGTGACAACAGCGCGCCACCGGCCAACACCTCGCAATCGGCGGCTGCAAACGCCGCCGCTGGCGGTAATCTCGAATCACCGTGGAGTGAAGCACAGCTCGCCAAGCAGCGCCGTGAAGCACAGGATATTCTGGCAAAGATTCTTGATCACCAGCGTAAGCTCGAACAAGCACAGGTGACTTCTTGGGCTAACGAAGAATTCTCCAACGCTATGGCAACCGCAGCTAGCGGCGATGAACAATATCGCAATCGAGAGTTTGAACAGGCTAAAACGCTCTATAAACAAAGCTTAGAGGCCTTTACCGCACTGTCTGAAAAAAAGGATTCGGTCTTTCAAGAAACCTTAGCCGAAGGTATTGCCGCTTTAGAAAACAACGACCCTAAAATATCCGTCGAAAAACTCTCCCTTGCCACACAAATCGATCCCAGTAGCACCCAAGCCAAACAAGCGTTAGCGCGGGCCAATAATCTTGAAGAGGTGTTGGATTTAGTAAAAGTCTCGGATCAACTTCAAGAACAACGCCAATGGCAAGATGCGCTAAAAAAATTGAAAGAAGCACAGGCTTTAGATTCGCAATCAAAGTTAGTCGATGAAAAAATAAAAGCACTGACGGTAACCATTGTTGATCAACGGTTTGCAGAAACCATGTCTCGGGGTTATAACGCCCTCGACGACGGCGATTTTCGTGGCGCAAGAGAAGAATTCAAAGCGGCATTGGCCATAAAACCCAACGCCAGCGACGCACAAGCGGCAAAAACACAAGCTGAAAACCGTTTGCTACAAACCGCTCTCAGCCAGCAATTAACCATTGCTGAAACTCTGGCAGAACAAGAAAACTGGGAAGATTCCCTAGCAGCCTACGAAAACGCTTTAAAATACGACCCTAATTTGGTCAACGCGCGCATCGGTAAAATTAAAGCGTCTACCCGGCTTAAGTTGGATGAAAACCTCAATGCGCTCATCGCCGATCCGTTACGAATTGCAGATCCTCAGGTTTTAACTCAGGCCCAAAAAACGCTGACCGACGCAAAAAACATTTCTGCGCCGGGGCCAAGACTCTCCCAACAAATTGCCAAGCTAGAAAACGCCATCGACAGTGCACAAACACCGGTAACGGTGAGTATTCAATCCAACAATCAAACCGAAGTTACGGTGTACCGCGTCGGTAAACTCGGTGTGTTTGAAGAGCACTCTCTACAGCTTAAACCGGGCCGTTACACCGTTGTGGGTTCTCGTGCAGGTTATCGCGATGTGCGCCAAGAATTCACCGTTACCGCCGATAAAAGCCCAATTTCTATTCGAATTCAATGTGAGGAGAAAATAGCGAGTCTTTAATGATACTTTTTAGGTGGTTTTTGCGGTAACTTTTGCCAGAGCCTTTGCTTCGCGATAGAACTCACAAGCTCAAAGAGCAAATATCAGTATCGTGTTACGACTGTCCATAACGATATTCAAAAAAAGACATTCGAAACAGTGACGTTAAGAAAAAGCGACGTTAAGAAAAAGTGACGCGCAGAAAAACTGTTAAAGACTTATTTCGATCCAAATCGGCCTGAACAATCAGATCGTGAAATTAAAAACCTCATTAAGTTGTATATGGATAACAAACCGTCGATCAAACGCATTCAAGCAGCACAGTTTACTCCCACCGCTGCCGTCGAAACAAAATCAGGATTTGTTTTTAAACCAATCTACGGCGTAATCGCTGCGCTATTTTTAATCGTCCTAGTCTCTGGTTGGTATTTGATCAGCGCGCGATCATTAATCATTTATACCAATCCCATTGATGCTGAAGTAAACCTAGAAGGTGGTTTTCACCTAAAACTGGGCGACAGCTATTTATTGCTACCGGGACAGTATCAGGCCGTTATCACTCATCAAGATTACTTCACCTTATCGTCGGATATCACCGTAAGTAGCCAAGAGAACCAAACCATTGAGCTTAACCTAGCACCGCTGCCGGGTTCGCTAAAAATCAATTTGGCCGAAAATACCGAGATAGAAGTGTTCATCGATGGCGAAAAAGCCCAGGTTACAGAAAACCTAATCATCAAGGACATTTCGGCCGGTGAACACAGATACACCATAACCAGTGCGCGTTTTCAAAACTATTCAGACACAGTCATCATTGAAGGCAAGCGCATTCAGCAAAGTCTTGATGTTTCATTGGTTCCCGCGTGGGCAGACATCAGCGTTAACTCCTTACCCGAAGGTGCCGAAATCTATGCCGACGGCGAGCTGCTCGGTAAAACACCAGCCAGTGTAGAACTGCTTCAAGGCGATCGCGATATTGTTTTAAAACTCAGCGGTTACAAAGACAAAACCTACCCGCTTACCATTAAAGCGCAAGAAGATCAAAAGGTAGGAACCCTAGTTTTAGAAAAAATCGATGGTCAAATCCAACTAACGTCCTCGCCGCAAGGTGCGAGCGTTACGATCGATGGATTTTATGTGGGGCAAACACCGATAACCGCTCCAGTCACACCTAAAAACGGTATGCGCGTACGGTTTTTTAAAGATGGCTATCAATCGGTATCCAAGTCTGTGAGCGTTAAATCCGGGGATAAGATCGATTTAAGCGCTAACCTACCGGAGCTACTTGGCTTAGTCCGTATTTCTGCAAACCCATCCGATGCACTGCTTTACGTTGATGGCCGCTTAAGTGGTCGCGCCAGTCAGTCGTTAAAATTACCGGCTCGCCAAACGCGCATCACGATAAAAAAAGAAGGCTACGCCGATTACTCCACAGCGGTTATTCCACATCCAGAGCTTACGCAAAATGTTTCGGTACAGCTTAAAACATTAGAAGAGGCCAAGTGGGAAAACGTTAAACAAACCATTACCGCAGCCGATGGCCAAACGCTTAAATTATTCCGTCCAAACGATACCTTCACCATGGGTGCATCGCGGCGCGAACAAGGTCGCCGCTCTAACGAAACCCTGCGCACGGTTCAATTGACGCGCCCGTTTTATATGGCAACCACCGAGACCACCAACGCGCAATTTAAACAATTCCAAGCCACACATTCATCCAGCCATGTGTCTGGAAACAGTCTCGATAACGACCAATTACCGGTCGTAAACGTGAGTTGGGTAGAAGCGGCCAAGTTCTGTAACTGGCTGTCGCAACAAGAAAATCTGCCGCTGTTTTATAACTTTGAGAACGACGAATTTAAAGGCTTCAATTCGCAATCAAACGGTTATCGGTTACCAACCGAAGCAGAATGGGCTTGGGTTGCACGATTTAAAGATGGCGACATGCTTCGCTACTCTTGGGGAGACGCCCTACCACCGCCGGATAAATCCGAGAATATTGCCGATCGTAGCGCGGCGTCTATTTTAGGTGTTATTCAAGCGGGTTACGATGACGGCTACATAGTGACCTCACCCGTGAAAAGTTTTGCGGCAAACCATAATGGCTTGTTTGATATAAACGGTAACGTCTCGGAATGGATCAGCGATTTTTATCTGATTAAAACCGGAATTTCCTCAGAGACCGAAGTCGATCCATTGGGTCCAGCCGAAGGTGATTTCCATGTAATTCGTGGTAGCAGTTGGTCAAGTGGTGGTATTTCCGATTTGAGATTGTCGTATCGCGAGTATGGCAACGACCGTAAAAATACCATCGGTTTCCGTATCGCACGTTTCTTGGATTAAGCACGTATGAAATCTATTTTCGGCTTTAATTTCCGTCTGAACTTGTTAAAAACTGCGCTCAACTGCGCAGCGTTTACGATCGTATTGTCGGTAAGTGCTTTAAGTTTTGCACAAACAAGCGACGATACTGAGTCGGATTCTGAATCATCCAACCAAGAACAAAACGACAAATCAGCTCAAGAACAAAACAACAAATCTTCGACGGCACAAAGTAACTCAGAACCCGCACCGGAATTTATTCCCAGTGAAGAGATATCGGAAGATTTATCCGTGTCTTTTCCAACCGATATTTAATCGAATTTAAGGAGATGTAATGAAGCGCAATGGCTCTTCAGAATTTTTGTACCAGCTCTTCGCGCTAATTACCGCGGCGATATTGGTTCACGCCGTGTACGTAACACTGGTACGCCCACAAGCCGATGCCATAGTTCGTCATCAAATGGAATTACAAGAAGCCGGAGAGAACGCACCCAGCGAACGATCTATTTTTGTGGTTTTAAAAGATTACGAACAGGAAGCCTGTTTTATTTTAATGCTCTGGGCTTTAGCGATCATGGGTTACAAAGCCCGAGATATTATGGCCGAACGCCGACTGTTATCGGCATCAATCCTGAACCTTCGCGAAGGCATAACCATTTTACCGGAAGACGCCCGCGATTTATCTCGCCCTATTCAATCACTGCCGGTGGCTCAGCAATTAATGCTCTTGCCAAGGGCTTTATTAAAAGCGCTGCAACGCTTTGACTCCTCCAAAAGCGTTACCGATGCGGCCAACGCGGTGCGAGAAACCTGCGAAACAGAGTCTGATCGTCTCGACAGCGAATTGGCGATGATTCGCTATATTGCATGGGCAATTCCGTCTATTGGATTTATCGGTACCGTGCGCGGTATTGGTGAAGCACTCGGCCAAGCGCACAAAGCCGTACAAGGTGACATTGCAGGCGTTACGGTAAGTTTGGGGGTTGCCTTTAACTCAACATTTATCGCCTTGGTGATCAGTATTATCGTGATGTTTTTTACCCACCAACTTCAGTTGATGCAAGAACGACTGGTGCTTGATACCGAAAACTACTGCGATTCAAACCTGTTACGCTTTTTAACGGTTCGCAATTAATCAGCATTTATCAATCGTCCCTATCGCTCTGGAAACACCCGTGGCCAATACACAACGTATTTTTGTATTAGATTTAAACGATCATAATCTGTGCTTACAGAGCGAAGACACGCAAGTCTTTGCGCCCGGCTACGCTATTTTTGATGATCACGAAATTACCACGGGTAAAGATGCCAAAAACCAATACCGCTTAAAACCCTTAAGTGCCAGCAATCAATTTTGGGATCAACTCAGCCTCGACCCAATTCGCAGCGCAACCGCGCGTGTTAAACACAACGCCGATCTGGTTTATCACCAACTAAAAACCTGGTTTGAAGAATTTTCGGTAAGCCACCTGATTATTTCGGCACCGGGTTCTTACAGCGAGCGCCAATTAGCACTGCTCTTGGGTATTTGCCAGAGTTTAAATGTTCAAGTCGATAGCATTGTCGATTCGGCCGTGTTACACACCACGCAACTCTACAATGGCCAATATGTGCACGTAGAGTTATTACTGCACCAAGCCGTTTTAACACCCATAGACATTCACCAGCGCACCGTCTTAAAAAAACAAGCAACGCTTTTACCCGGTTGCGGCACCGCGCAAATCGACGACGCTTGGGCGCGAGCCATTTCCGATGAGTTTATTCGTCAACTGCGCTACAACCCGTTGCACGATGCCAAAGCGGAGCAATCGGTTTATAACCAATTGGCCGAATGGCAGGTATCACTTGCCGCAGGCAATAACGAAATCAGAATCGGCGAGCAATCCATTAAACTCGCCAACAGTTTGTTTAGTGACGCCATCAAACCCTTATTGAGTCGCGTCATTGATCGAATCAAACCACTAGCCGACACCCACAGCCAAATTGTGTTGAGTCCAAGTTGCTCGGCTTTAGTTGGAATGAATGAAATCTTGCCAGAAGCCATTTTATTATCTGAAAACACCACTAGACCTTTGGCCTTTGAGTATCTCGAACAACTGCAAGACGATCACGGCGAAACTGCGTTAATTCACCAATTAAGAGCCAATCCCGCGCGCTCGGTGACTTTTAACGATCTTAATTATTCTGGGAGCCATCAGTCCGAAACGACCGCATTATTAGAATTAACGCCCAGCCATCTGCTCGTTAATTCCCAAGCTTATCCCATTGGTAAAAGGCTGCTTCTGGATTCTCGGCTATTGCCACTCGATTCTCACAACAAAGCTCTCGATGCCTTTGTGGAATTATTCTCCGAGGCCGGTGTTGTCTATCTCAACATTTTGCACGACGGCTTAACAATGAATGATCGGGAAGTTGATTTTAATTCTACCGTTAACGCCCTAAAAATCGGCGATAAGATCGCCAGCGCCTTAGCCAACGCCACACTCATTAAGGTTCATCATTAATGGCTCGTTCGCGCAGATTTACCACCTTCAGCCTATCGTTTCTCGACATTATGTCGTGCGGCTTTGGCGCGGTTGCGCTGATTTTTTTGATCATCAAACACGATGTAGATACCCAAACCGAAAATCAAAGCCCGCAGCAAAATGCTGAAGTTAATCTTTTAGAAGAGGAAATCCGCGAGGGGGAAGAAAACCTCGTTCGAGCTCGCAATACCATTTCCGACATTGATCAGCGCTTAGCCCAAGCTCAAGGTTTGGCAACGCGAATTAACGAGGATCTAACCCGCCTTCAAGGTGCCATTGAAGACCTAGACGCCGAAGATACTGACTCCGCCGTTGATGCTTTGAAGAAAAAAATTCAAGACTTAGAGAAAGAAAAACAACAGCTTGAAGCCGATGCCGATCAAAGCGCCAATAATTCTCGACGCTTTATCGGTGAAGGTAATCGACAATATTTGACCGGTTTAAATCTTGGCGGCAGGCGCGTGTTAATCATGCTCGATGCCTCGGCCAGTATGCTGGATGAATCCATTGTTAACGTCATTCGGCGCCGTAACATGGACGACTCGATAAAAAAACAATCGCCCAAATGGTTGCGAGGGCTCGCCATCGTCGAATGGCTGGTGGCGCAATTACCGCCAAATGCTCAATACCAAATTTACACATTCAATACCGATGCACAATCACCGCTGTTGGGCACAGAAACTCAGTGGTTAAATATCGATGACAAAGCGCAGCTTGAAAGAGCCATCGATAATTTACGCCAAACTATTCCTCAAAACGGCACCAGCTTGCATCGCGTATTTACCACGTTAAATCTGCTTAACCCAAGGCCCGATAACATCTTTTTAATTACCGATGGTCTGCCCACGCAGGGTGCAAAACCGAGCCGTAAAACCACCATTACCGGCCCTGAGCGCTTAAAACTGGCCGACTCAGCCATTGCACTGCTACCGGCGGGCGTTCCCGTAAATACCATCTTATTACCCATGGAAGGCGATCCATTTGCTCCCGCGGTATTTTGGCAACTGGCGCAAATCAGCCAAGGTGCGTTTTTAACTCCATCCAAAGATTGGCCTTAAAGGTGACCTTATGTCGATGAAACGTAAACGCCGAGTCAGCGAAGAATCAAGCATGTCGTTTTTAGATGTGGTTTGCTGTGGCTTTGGCGCCATTGTTTTACTGCTGATGATTACCAAAACCGTAGAGCCATCGGTGCTGGAAGAAACCGAAATTCAGCTCGACGGAATTGTTGCCGACTTGCAGGAAAAACTCTTCTCGATCCGAGGCGAAACCCAAGTATTAAATCGCGAACTCAATGCCAAGCACGAACAGCTCGACGCCGAAAACAAACGCATTGCGATCTTGCGTGGTCAACTCGACAACTTAAATCGCCAGTACGCGGCTCTAAACCAATCAAGTAACGTCGATAACACAATTAAAGGCGAGCTGGAATTAGCTCTGCAGTCGCTCACCGAAGAAATGCAACGTTTGCTGGGTTCTAATTATCAGAGTAAAAACAACTTAGTCGGTGGAATTCCCGTCGATAGTGAGTACATTATCTTTATCATTGACACCTCTGGCAGTATGTTCAACTACGGCTGGAGTCGGATGATGACCGAAATGGTGAACATCTTAGACATATACCCTAATGTGAAAGGCATCCAAGTGATGAATGACATGGGTGACTACATGTTTGATAGCTTTCGCGGCAAATGGATTCCTGATACACCGGCTAGGCGAGATATCATTTTGCAGCGCCTAAGAAGTTGGAATCCTTTCAGTAACTCAAGCCCGGTTGAGGGTATCGAACGCGCTATTCGTACTTATTATGATCCCGACAAGAAAATCAGTTTGTATGTGCTGGGTGACGAATTTACCGGAAACTCTATTAAACAAGTAGTAGACACGGTTGATCGACTCAACCGCAAAGGTGCCGACGGCGAACGGCTGGTGCGAATTCATGCGGTGGGATTCCCTGTGCAGTTTACTCGCCCGAAAAACCAGCAAACTACGGGAATTCGATTCGCCGCACTCATGCGCGAACTGACTCGTAAAAATGGTGGCACTTTTGTAGGCTTAAACGATCACCGCAATTGAGTAAGAGTTTGCCCAGCGATGTGTTATAGGTAGCCAAAACACAAAGCACCTAAACCAACGGATTTCGTCGCCCAAAGACAACAGCTCTGACAATAAACATAAATTCTCAACTACGGCTCAATTTATGAAATGGCTGAATGGACACCTCCGAGGAACCTTAACCAAGGCCCTACTTCTCGCATCAGCTTTTTTACTCTCAGCGTGTGAAAGCGCGTTGATTGTTAAAAGTGATTTCCCAAAACCTGTGGTACAACCCATCGATATCACTATGGGTGTGGTGTACACCGATGAACTTACTAAATACACCTATTCGGAATCTGAAGAATCGCGCTCTAAATGGAAGATTGGCATTGGTGAGGCGCACCAACATTTATTCGAGCAGGTTTTTGAAAAAATGTTTACACATTCAGAGAGCCTAACGTCGTTGGATGAAAATAATCCCGATTACGACTTGGTTCTACTGCCTTCGATCAACGAGTTTCAGTACTCTTCTCCCAAAGAGACGCGCAGCAAAATCTACGAAGTTTGGATTCGCTACAACATGCAGGTCTATTCCGGCAACGGGGAACTGGTAGCAGATTGGATCATGAGTGCTTACGGCAAAACACCTTCGGCGTTCTTAAAATCCCGAGAAGAAGCCATGAACCAAGCTATTATTGTGGCCTTAAGAGATTTAGGCGCCAGTCTTACCACCGGTTTTGCACGTGTACCTGAAGTTAAATCTTGGCTGGCAAACAAAGAAGACATTCGCAGCAACGAATTGCCACCAAATTCGCCCGAACCCAAAACAGACACCTTAGAAAAAACCGGTATTTAATAATCGTACAGCAGTAATTATTTACCGATCACTGCATAGAAAACCCTTCACAAGAGGTAAGCACATGAAAATTGTGTATTTAATACTGAGCTTAAGCATTGTGTTTTTTAGTGGTTGCACAACACTTACCATCGATGAACACCGAGCCAATGAACAGCAAATAAAGATCAACAAAGACGAATCTGTAGTTGTTCTGGGTAGAAGACATTCCAGTGAGTACGAAACCGAACCGAAGCTTATTGAATGCGTTGGCAATGTTCTGTCGAGGGGTTCCGATGGCTTAAACGTCGTTCCCGAAGATGAATTCTTAGATGCCATGTACCCATGGTTTGAGCCTCGAACCGCGCCACTAAAGGTTAAAGATCTGTCGCGTTTTCTTGATGACTCCGCCATAGAAGAAGTGATGAAACGTCTTAACGTGACCTATATTATCTGGATCGACGGTAAAACCGAGGTCACCGACTCCAGTGGCTCCATTGGTTGTACAATCAGTGTTGGCGCCGCAGGCTGCTTTGGTTTTGGCACCTGGGACAAAGAATCCGACTACGAAGCCATTGTTTGGGATTACCGCAATCGAAGACGAGAAGGCCAACTGTCTGCCGACGCCTCAGGAACCTCCTACGTGCCTGCGGTAGTCATTCCCATACCGATTATTGCGCAGGTCCGCAAAAGTGCCTGTAACGGCATGGGAGAGCAATTAAAAGGCTTTTTTGCCGCCCAAGACTCAACGCCTTAATACATTAATTAACCTCTTAGTAAACTATCTGCTCATAGGACTTTGCACCCACATGCGTAAGCCCAATCAAAAACAATTGCTTAAAAAACTGTCTCTGTCTGCTATCGCCTGCTTTTCCCTTTTACAAGGCTGTGCCATCAATCCTGCAACCGGCCGAGTAGATACGGTTACCATGTCATCGGCACGGGAAGTCTCCTTGGGCAAAGAACTCTACGAGGAAATGCTCAAAACCCTACCCGTCTACCAAGATGAAAAACTCAATGCCTACATCAACGAAGTTGGGCAAAAAGTAGCGGCAGCCGGAGATCGCACCAAAATCGAATACCATTTCACCGTGGTAGACAGCCCAGACATCAACGCCTTTGCCCTGCCCGGCGGTTACATTTTTATTAATCGCGGCTTGATTGCCTATCTACAAAATGAAGCGCAATTAGCCGCGGTATTAGGCCACGAAATCGCACACGTGACCGCAAGACACGCCGTTCGCCAAGAGGCCGCGAGAGCTGGGCGAAATGTCGGAGCCGTGTTTGCCGGCGTACTGACAGGCAGCTCAACCGTCGCCTCGGCGGCAGCTCAATGGAGCGATGCCGCCATCGCTGGATACGGCAGAAATATGGAGCTAGAGGCCGATGGTTTTGGCGCCGAATACATTCGCAATGCCGGTTATTCCGCTGAAGCCATGATTGACGTTATTGGCGTATTGAAAGATCACGAACGATTCACTAAGCAACAAGCCAAAGACGCGGGTAAACAAACCACGTCTTACCACGGTGTATTTGCAAGTCACCCACGTAACGACAAACGTTTACAAGAGGCAGTAAAAGCCACGGGTGACAATCAAAAATCCGGCGAACTCTATGTAGAACGGTTTGAAGAGGCCACCGACGGCCTAATCTGGGGAGAAAATTTCGATCGCGCCGAACAGGCAGCCAGTAAGGAAGAAGCCAACAAAGAAAACCGATACACACATTCTCGACTTGGCTTCACAATGTTGTTTCCAGAAAGCTGGGAAATCAACAATGAAAAAACCGAAATTATTGGCGAGGCCACCGACAAATCGGCAAGTCTGACTCTTGGTCTTTCAAGGCTCAAACCAGATACCAATTACGAAGAGTTTCTCAGAAGCGAATTTAATGTCACTCTGTTAAAACAATCAGAACCATTGAATCAGTTTGGAATGCTCGGACATACCGGCATCAAATCGGATAAGAGCGGGGCCGAACAACGCATTGCCGTATTAAACCGAGGCGGCGTTGCCTATGTTTTTGAAGGCAAGGTCAACTCTGCAAAAGAAGGTATTAACTATGACCAATTGTTTATGTCTTCTATTCGCAGCTTTCAACCAGTGGCAAGAACATCACCCAACACCGCAAAACTAAAGCACTCAAAAACCATTAAATACGTTGTTGCTAACGAAAATACAACCTTCGCGAGATTGGCTAATCAATTAAAACTCGGAAAATACGGCGAAGAATATTTAAGACTTATTAACAGCTACTATCCTAGAGGCGAACCCATTCCGGGAGAGAAAATAAAGATTATTCAATAAAACAGTTATATCTAAAATGTAGGTTAATTATAGGAACCTCTGATTAACTCATCCTTGATTTAATCAGAGGGCAGAAATTGAAAATGTGATTTCCAATTTCTTCACAATTTCAATCACTTACCGTTCTTGAAGTTGGCGACACATCCTTGTGTCGCGAGAAACTCTAGGTTAATCAGAGTTTCCTATAGAATTTTCAATAGCACATGGATGTGCAGTCACTTTCAATAACGACAGCTTATTGAAGTTATAATAAAATAACAAAAGATATTCGGCTTGCTTAATAGACCTACTCAAATCATCAAATATGATGCAAAGCAGCCAACAATAAACTCGCAATAACGCTCCAGGTAACGTTCTCACCCAGCTGGCTTACCATCGACACAACAAGCCACCAATACAACGCACTCTTAAGCCATCACCTATACTCGGTCGAAGTTTGCGACTCACGCTATCAAAATCACCGACTTAAAGCCCGACAAGAAATCGACCAGTAACCAACACAGTTACAGCAATGCACATCGATCATAATCAGTGTAGAACCGCGAATTAAACCTCCGAAGATTGATAAAATACTGCACAGACTTAAAACAACTTAAACGATTAATATACAAAAGAGACTCCGTCTAAAGACAACTCAAATACAACAAAAATCACGGCACTTTGTCTTTCATATTTCCGGACAAAAATAGTAGGAAATTAACACAGCGATAAGCCATGAATTAAAGAAGTTGCAATTAATTCGGATGTCTCCGCCGCATCAAAGCCTTATCGCCAAGCTCAATAATGATAAGCGCCGCAACTATAAAGAAACTGGAAATCGCCTTTTCAAGTTCTGACCGATAAATAAATCAAGAACGTATCAATCAGCGATATGTTAATTTAATTTCCAACAAATTCATGCGCATTTAAGCACATCCGCAAATCCATTAAAGCCGTACGTATTAAATGATTATTTATTTCATTAAGCCTCAAGAATTCCAACGGTTCTTCATAATTTTTACGGAGAAATTTATAAATCACCGTCATAATTGAATAAACATTTTAGTCTTAGAAATACCTGTTTTTTTCAATGACTTAATTTCAAGTTATAAAAAAATTAAACCGACCGGTTAACTATAAAAATAAAAACCCTAAATCTGACTAAACTAATAATTAATTGAAACAAACAGCAGATAGATTTTTATTAATTACACTCGAAAAATAATCTAATTGTCTAAAAAAGAGAGCTTTTTGCTAACGCTAATCTAACTTTGCGAATGATATTTTGTGATTACCGCTTTCTATCAATATGAATAGTCGCTACAATTCCAGACGGAGAGGTTTTTGTTTATACAAAGCGTTATTTCTGTACCAACAAGTCAGTTATATAGCACTTCAAGAATCAAATACTGTTATAACCGTCTCTTCGCATTTTATTGTTAGTAAAGTTTTATTTAGCTCTTAATAACCGCGCGAATCACGAAAAATTGTTGCTCTATTTAATCTCAATTAAAAATGGTGTAATTGCAAATGCAAAAGGACTTGAAGAACCTGCCAAAATCAAAAACAGTATTCCCCACACTGGTAAACTTCGCGGTCATGCATCAATGCGAAAACGCCAACACCTTTATATTTTCAAGCTCGCCATTTGTTACCGGTAATTATCGAAATACTGAAACTGATTTTTAAATGTATTAATTGCAAAAGATTAATTAGCTATCCATTTTTACTAGCCGAAAATAAACTTTAAGAAACACCAAAGGCGTTTGGATAACAACAACCTAATGAGAAAGCTTCATTAAACAGAACCTTCATCAAACGGCATGAAAAGATCATTAAATAATGTTTGATGTAAACCAATTAGATGTATAAGTATTGATAAGATTACTATGAATAGCACTAAAACTAACAGTAAAACTCATCTCATAAACACTGCGTATCGTTTATTTCTTAGTAAAAGTTATAACAGCACAAGCACCAGTTTAATCTGTGATGAAGCCTCTATAAATAAAGGTACCTTCTATCATTTCTTTCCGTCTAAAGCTGCTTTATTAATTGCCTGCTTAGAGTTACACGCAGATATATTAGCCGGTCAAATGACGGAAATTTCTGGTCAAGATATTAGTGCCATAGAAAAAATTGAGAAATTAAAAGAAATTCCAAGAGAAATTGCAGCCTCCAGCATGTCGGAATCTGGAAAAGTCGAAGGCTGTCTTTTGGGTAATATCGCACTAGAGTTGTCGACAATTGATGATCAGATTCACACCGCGATTACCCACTGTGCGTATAAGGTTATTAAGGCGATACAACTAACGCTTGAGCACTATAAAACAGAAAACAATATTGCTATGGATACAGCCAGTGCTGCTGAAGTAATGTTTTCTATGATGCAGGGCGGAATTTTATTATCCAAATTAGAAAATAACCCTGAAAAAGTAGTTACCGTATTAAAGACACTTCCAGAAGCATTAAAAACCTATCAATAGATCTCAATTAATAATGTAAATTAATACTGGGATTATGAGTTTAACCGAAATTGATTCTGAAAATAGGTGAATAGAATTTTACAGATTGGCGAAAAAACTGAAGGGAAAATAGATTGCGTCATTTAATAAGCATCCGCTTGTATCTGTATATCAACATAAAGACATACGATACAAGCGTGACTGCTTCAAAATATTACTGAATACTTTGTGCTGGATAAGCGTTTACAGGCAGTGTAAGAGCTTCGTCCCATGGCAACCATGACAACGACTCTCGAACACCTTGCAACAAATGATCATATCCGTAACCAAGGTAACCATATACACGCAAACCAAACATGTTTAACAACAAACTGGTTGTTTTTGCGTTTACGGCCTCTTCAGACTGGCCCGTTTGCAATGCTTCACTGAAAATAGTTTCTAGCTTTTTCAACTGTTCAGCAACAACAGAAGCTAGCGCCTCGTCACCACTGGATTTAAGCTCTAACTGACTTTTCACCAAAAAACAGCTACAGAATTCAGATTCAGTAGATTCCCGAATCATTCTCAAAAGTACACTGCAAATACCAACGTCAATAGACGGGGCGCTGGTTAACTCTTCTGAAACTCTCTCAAAAGAAATCTTAGAATAGTGTCTTACTGTCTCTTCAAATAAGCCTGCTTTACTACCAAAGGCATTGTATAAACTGCCTGGTTGTAAACCGGTTACCTGAAAAACGTCTTGCATAGAAGCAGCTTGATAACCGCGCTGCCAAAATAACTGTGTCGCAGCATGAACTACTTCAGTACGATCAAATTTTGCTTTAGCCATTAGTATTTCCTCAACTACCTAAATAAATTAGCTTTTATTATTTTGTGGATCTGGTTCGTCTATTATAGCGCGTTTGTTCAAAATGTAATTATACGCGCCAAAAAAAAACGAGTTAAATTACTCCTTCCCAGTCAGACAAGATTTTTACCGCGAAATCTATGTCCTATTCTAAGAACTTAAGCCAAGAGTATTATCATCAAGTGTGGCGCCCAATAAATCTAAAAGGCAGGAGTTTTCGTGTAATAAAGGTATCTTCTAAAATTTTAAAAAAAAGCAGTAAATTGGGTAGAAACTGCAAATTATCGGATAACCGCATACACAAACTCACATATACCACGAGTTTTAAGCTCAGCATGAAGAAAAATGCCGCATTACGAAGCAATCGATTTTGCTGAGGAGAGATAAAAAGGAGAAGCTTCAGAGGTTCATTCACCAAACAAAGTCAATGAACCGGACAAAAGCCTTGTTGGCACTGAAACCCGACTGCCTATGTCGTCCCGCTATACCGCACACCTCAACTTTTTTCAACTGTAAACTATTTTTAATGTTTATTCCAGCTAAGGCATAAAATAATTGTAAAAATTGTATTTAATATGAGGAATTTATAAAGCGACGTTACTGAATGAAACAAAAAATAGCGGCAGGAGTGTCAACAATATTAATTCGAAAAGGAGTAATATAAACAAATATCTTGATGTAAAACTGGCTTAAATATTCGAAAATAACAGCGCTGCATAAAGTACTATTTAATAAAATTTCTTTTAAAAGCAAGCAATTATATTCACACTATATCAACTAATCTATTTTAGGTGGCAGCGTTACTACATCAAACCAAAAATTATCCAATGCAATCACTACGTTAACAAACTGATTTAAATCTAAAGGTTTTACAATGTAGCCGTTGGCGTGTAAATCGTAAGATTCTAAAATATCTCTCTCAGACTCAGAACTTGTGAGTACAATTACGGGAATACGTCTTAATACATCATCACCTTTAAGATTTTCCAAAACTTCGCGCCCGTCTACCTTAGGTAAGTTTAGGTCCAAGAGTATTAAATCTGGTTTGCTGTGTTGCTCATAACCGGGTCTAGAAAACAAAATATTTAATGCCTCTTCTCCATCTTTAGCAATGCTAATACTATTTACAATCTTGGCTTCGGCAAAAGCCTCTTGCGTTAAAATTACGTCACCGGGATTATCTTCAACCAACAAAATATCTACAGATCGATTATTTTTCATTTTTTGGACCAAATCTTTGTTAAATTAAGTTAACGTTGACTTAGCGAAGAGCCAGAAAAAATTTACAAAAACTTCCGATTAAGCCATCGTTAATTTCATTAGACGAGAGAAATCAAAATAAAATTTCGATCGCTATGCTTTTTCAATAACTTGTTATCGTAAACACCGCCGAAAAATCGGAGCCTAGCAGTAACAATACTCCGATCAAAGCGTTTAGCGCTCAAGAACTCAGGGCCAACCAATCTATTCCCAACAAACTCGCTAAACTTTAGGGAGAGTAAAAACGAATTTACATCCATCACCAGAGTTAGCTTCTACCCAGATTTCTCCTTCTAAAGACTCAATTATTTTTCGACAGATAGATAAACCCATGCCGACACCTGAGTATTCATTTTTCCCGTGTAGACGCTTAAAAGGCTCAAAAATTTTCTCGGAGAACTCGGGCTTAATACCAATACCATTATCACTAACGGTAAATAACCAGTAATTACGTTTTGACTCGCAGGAAATAATTACTTCCGGCGGCACATCGTTACGTGAGTACTTAATGGCGTTGCCAATAATATTTTGAAAAACAGAACACAACCTAGCAGCACTGCCACGAACCTTCGGAAGTTTAGACCAACGAATGACCGCATTTTTATCCGAGATGCCCGATTCAAGATTGGTTAGTACCTGAGATTTTAATCGATCCAAATCAACAATTTGGTAAGTTTCAGATTCATCACCAACACGAGCATATTCCAAAAGATCTTTAACCAAACATTGCATACGTGTCGCACCTTGGCAGGCATGATCAATATACATTTCAGCAGCTTCTGTCAGAACATCTCCAGTCTTAAATCGTTTTTTAAGTAACGACATAAAACCAGATACCATTCTAAGCGGCTCTTGTAAATCATGAGAAGCCATGTATGCAAATCGTTCTAGCTCTTCATTAGCTTTAATGAGTTCGTTAATGGATTTCTTGATAGAAGTGATATCTTCTAGAGCACCAGACATGCTAACAGGGTTTCCGAGCTCGTCACGCACACTATCGCCTTTCATTCGAAACCATAACGGATCAGAATTCTTCCTGTGACAAACACGAAATTCAACATTAAAGTTTTCTTCGTTCAGTAAATGCGACTCTATTTTTTCTTTTATTAACTCTCGATCATCGTGATAAAGTGTATTTAACCAATTATTTAATGTATCTAACGACTGTTTATCTTTATTTTTTATATATAAAAGATCGCGAGCTTTGGGCGACAAATAGAACTCACCGGATAGAAGGTTGTATCGCCAGATACCAATATTTGACGCTTCAACGGCGGTTTCGAATTTTTCTTCACTCAAGGCCAATTGCGACTGAATATCTCTTAATTGTGTAATATCTTTGCTCAAAGATAAAATGTAACTCGTATCGGATTTATCTTTGAATAAAATCTTTTTCGTTAAATACGACTTTTCTATATTTTGATCAATGTTGTAACATTCTTCAAATTCACAGGGGTTACCATTTAACACCAAGGAATCTGGATCAAAAATTATATCAGACAAGCCTTTTAACCTTTTACCTTGAACTTTTTCATCCATATTTGAGGTTGAATACAAAGTTTTGCGAACTGGCATCACAGCAGAATCCGATAAAACAGACTCAGTGTAAGCCTTATTTGCTCGAACAATTTTTAACGATTCATCCTTCACTGTTAAAGGATCGGGAATGGAGTTTTGTATTAGATCCAAAAACTCCTCAGATTCTTCCAATTTATCGGTATATAATTTTCTTGAATGCTCACTGGATATCCACTGTGTCAACAGGCCCATAAAGCTTTTTTCACGACTTGACAGATCTGACGCCAATTTTTTAGTAGAATAAAATGACAAGGTTCCGTAAGGAAGACTGTTAATATAAAGTGTCGTACCAATATAGCCTTTTACTTTTACACTAGAAATTGCCGAGGGAATAATAAAATTAGAACTGTAATAAACACCGGGTTTACCAAAAATCGTGGAACAATAGGTTTCATCCAGAGAAAACACATCCCCGGGAGAAATATCTTCTAAGGCAAGCGAAGAAAAATAACGAATAATATAATCTTTGTCTCTAATTTCGCTGACAACTGCAAATTGAAAATCGAAATACTCTAAACCTAACAGCAAGATTTTATCAATTTTCTCTTGAGATGAACCTTGCAAATCGAAGGAAGTGGAATAAAGCTGATTAATAATAAATTCTTCGTTTTTTTCCTTATTGATATCTTGAATAAGACCCACTATTTTTTGCTGTCCATCAGAATCACTTTCTAATCGATTACCGATATCTTTTATCCAAACCCACTTTCCTGCTGCACCTCTTATTCTATAACTGACATTAAATTTCTCAGTTTTACAGGAAACAAAATTATTCCAGTGATAATTCAAAAACTCCAAATCATCGGGATGAACCAAAGATCGAAAATCTTTTAAAGACAAACTGGCATCAAACGTCGAGTAGATAATATTTTTTATACGCTCGTCTATATAAAACTTGTCCGACGAAAGATCATATTCCCACAACACAATACCTGTCGCATCAACTACACGCTCAGTTCTTTTTTGTTTTTCAATATAACTATTTTGATACTTTAAGATTTCTATATTTTTGTCTTCGATAATATTTTCGTATTTTTTTTGCTCAATACACTGTAAAATACTGGCTTCTAAATTGGTGGAAATTATTTTAGATTTAGACACATAATCAGACGCACCACTTTTTATCGCTTTTACGGCAACTTCCTCGCTACCCATACCGGTTAAAAGAATGACGGGTAAAAAAGGTTTATCGGAAACTATGGTACTCAATAAGGTCAGTCCGGTTTCACCGGGGAGAGAATAGTCCAACAAAATGCAGTCAGGCGTGTGCTCACTTAAGCAGAGCATCGCCTCTTTTGAACTCGCTGCTTTTAAAAAAAAATATTTGTATTTACTTTTTCTCGATAATGAGCGAGTAACATATTCAATATCATCTTCGCTATCATCAACGATCAATATAGTTAGTTGTTTACTAACGGGTAAGTTATCGGCTACATTCGATGTACCGATTTTGACGGCTTCAAATTGATTTATGCTCACGATTTTCAGTGCGATGTTGAGTTAATCTGTTTCGGCAAGATAGCAATACCAAACCAATAGTCTTGTATCTTCTTAATGGCTTCGGTTAAACCTTCAAATGAAACGGGTTTTTGAATATATGTACTCGCTCCTAGCTGATAACAATGTTCAATGTCTTTCTCATCTGCCGAGGTTGTTAAAATGATAACGGGTATTGAACGTGTTTTTGGGTAAGATTTCAGCACCTTCAAAACTTCACGCCCATTAATCCCAGGCATATTTAAATCCAGCAATATGATATTAGGGTTTATTAATTTCGTGTGTTCTTCGTCTTCTTCAGGCAAAATGAGATCTAAAGCTTCTTTACCGTTCTTGCACCACTTTATAGGGTTCATAAATCGATTTTTTTTGAAACTTCGTAAAGTCGCTTCATAATCGTCTTGGTTGTCTTCTACGATTAAAATATACGATAACTCTGTCATAATTCTATGTCTTTAATATTAAAATAAAAGATCGTGCCCAGACCAACACTGGACTCTACCCATATTTTACCATTGTGTTTTTCGATAATTTTTTTCACGAAGGTCAAACCCACGCCATTACCACGTTTTGTGTCATCTTCGGAATTTAACCGTTTAAATATCCTAAATATGTCGTTATAAAATTTTTCTTCTATGCCAATGCCATTATCTTTCACATAGATGGTAATTCCATCGATTCCGCGAGATGGCGCCGTGAGGTCACAGCCTATTTCAACTATTTTTTCTTCTTTATCGTTGTATTTGACGGCATTAATAATTAGATTTGAGAAGACTTCTCGAATTTTTATCGAGTCACAACGAACTTTAGGTAATTCACCATTGACAATTACCTTGCCGCCTTCTTGTTCCAAAAACTCTTTTAAATCGTCCGTAAGATTTGTGATTATTTTAGCAATGTCTGTTTTGGCTAGAGAATAGCTTTGACGCCCTAAACGTGAGAAATACAATAAATCATCAATTAATTTTTCTAAACGCGTGCATAATTGTTGAATTCGGTTAATTCGTCGCTTACCATCATCGCCTAATTTATCTTCAAAATCCTCAAATAGAAAACTGGCATTGTTCGCTAAACCACGTATGGGCTCTTTAAGATCATGGGACGCGATATAGGCAAAATCGTCTAGTTCTTGGTTACTTCTTTTCAACTGATTAATATAGTTATTAATGATTCTCTGACTACTTACTCGCTCTGTAATATCACGAATTGTACCTACATACTCGGTTTTTCCGTTAACTTCCATCTCGTTAACACCAAGCTCTATAGGAAAACATTCTCCATTTTTTCGCTTAGCCGATACCTCTCTTCCAACACCAATAATATTTCGCTTACCAGTTTTGTGATAATTCGACAAATACCCATCGTGAGCTTCATGGTATGGCGAAGGCATAAGAGTTTTGATATTTAACCCGATGATCTCTTCGGCTTTATAAAGAAATATTTTTTCGGCTGCTGGGTTAAAACTTTTAACTACTCCGTATTTATCGATGGTAATCACACCATCTAGAACCGTATTGAGCACGGTATCTAATTCTTTACGCTCTGCATCTATGATGTCTTGTTGACGTTTTTGGTAGCTAATATCTTTGAATATCCCTATAATATTTAATTCTTTACCTCGTTGAAAGTGATTGATACCCAGTTGCACGAAAACAGCTTTTTGTTCTTTTGTTTCAACTAATAGTTCGTATTGACGCCCTATCAACGATTCGTTAGTTTGATCTCCACCGACAATTGAATCGATGTATTGTGTAAAGAATTCGATATCACCAATCAGTTCACTAATATTTTTTTCTATTAAATCAGATCCTTCATAACCAAATAAAATATTTAATGCTTTATTGACAGCTAATATTTTTCCCGTATTACTAACAATAATAATTCCGTCAGGAATGGCGTCCATTAGCGAACTGCTGGTTAGATCAGAAAACACATCCCCCGTGATGTATTCCATAGAATGCACTCTAAGATGGTATATAAAGGTGGTTTCACATAATTTAGAAATTTCTGCTACCCTAACAGTAGACTAGCAGCATCGGTTTAGCCAAAGTTCAAATGTAAAGTTGAGACGTTTTTTTAATTCATTCAATCGAAATAGAATATGGCATCCACAGACTCCCCCCCAGAATCGGAAGGTTCTGTTTCTAAATTATTTGTTGATAAGTTAATCTACGGAATCACTCACGATTTAGGCGCATCTGCTCGCCAAATGCATCAATTTTCTCAACTTATTGCTAAACAACAAGCCTTACGTGAATTACCTCAGATTGCTGTATGGCTAGATTATTTAGCAATTTCCAGTAAAGATTTTCAAGAAAAGATATTAGCCCTATCTAACTTGAGAGGTATTTCTAAGTCTAAAAATAATAGAATTTATACCAATCTTAAAGATTTAATTAATAGTCATATTAATGATTTCTCAGCCTTATCCAACGACGCTAATATCGATTTTATAAATCACGATATATTTGCAACCGTAAATGTCGAGCATTGGAATTATCTTGTGACGGCATTACTCCAAAATGCTCTAACATTTAGGAAAATTGAAGAGCCTAAAATAGAAACAAAAATAAAGATTCGACTAACCTTAGATGGTTCCATTCTCATTTTTACAATTGAAGACAACGGAATTGGTGTCAGACAAAATAACCACGAAGACCTGTGTAGACCTTTTAAACGTCTATGTGCAAATAACGAATATCCGGGTTTAGGTGTTGGTTTAACAATTTGTTGGTATATCGCAGAACTTAATAATGGACATATCGGATTTGAAAATTCTGATATGGGCGGTTTAAAAGTTGTCTATCAACAACCCACAAGCATCGAGTAACAACTTTAGAAAAATATAATTTATGTCAACAGCAATTGAGAATCGAACCGTGGAGAGCACTATCGTTGAAAGCCAGAATATTTTTCTTATGGCCGAAGATAATCCCTTAGATGCCGAAATTTTTTCAGAAATGTTAAAAAATTCCTTCGGTAACCGGTACTCCATTTTTTGTGTTGATCGATTTAAAAAAATTCTTCAAGCATTAGAAACCAATTCTTTTAACGCTCTAATTCTTGATATGAATTTACCTGATAGCTCTGGCGTTAATAACGTAGTTGAAATTGGCGAGAAGTTTCCAAATCTACCCATCATTGTTTTAACCGGTGACGACGATATACAAAAAGCCATAGATGCTTTGCAAAACGGTGCTCAAGATTATTTATCAAAGAATCACGTTACCCCAGAAACTCTAGAACGGAGTCTTAGATACGCTAGTGAGCGAAAGCAGATCGAGCAAAAACTTAAGTTCGCTTTACAAGATGCCGCATTTAAAAATATTCAATTAGAAGCGCAAGCAAAACACGATTCGTTAACAGGCTTGGCCAACCGCACTTACTTTGCCGATGTCGCCTCCCGAGTTATTCACCGAGCCAGACGCTATAAATGTTTAGCAAGTCTAATGTATTTCGATTTAAACGGTTTTAAAAAAATTAATGATAATTACGGCCATGTAGCAGGTGATGAGTTATTAAAACAGGTTTCTAATCGTTTAATGTGCATTGTCAGAGACACTGAGTTCTTGGCACGCATGGGCGGCGATGAGTTTGTAATCATTACTGACCTATTAAAAGATAAAACCGAAATTTATCCGCTGTTAAAACGCATTCAACAGCAGTTCGATACACCATTTAAAATTGGCCCTCACGAAATTAGCGTGAGCACATCCATTGGTATTGCGTTTTACCCTGAAGCTGACTCTCTGGATTTACTCATTAAACACGCCGATTGTGCGATGTATGAGGCAAAATCAGAGCCTGAAAAATCCATTTGTTTTTATTCTGGTAAATTAGCGGCACAGTATGCAAGAACCCAGAAAATTGAATCCAGTTTTACTAAGGCCATTGAAAAAAACGAATTAGTAGCATTTTTTCAACCTATTATCTCGGTTAGCGATCCGGATTTGGTTTATGTTGAAGCTCTGGCCCGCTGGCATTCCTCCGAGCTCGGTAATATTAGCCCTTCGGAATTTATTCCCATTGCTGAATCGACGCCTACAATTAATAATATAACTCAGATTATTTCGCAAAAAAGCAGTCTATTGAGCCAAGGTTTAAGAATCATGGGCTTACCATTGCAAAAAATTGCGATTAACGTGGATGCATACCAATTAAGTGACCCTCATTTTTCAAGAAGGCTTCTGAATCAAATTGAGATTTCTCACCTTGAACCCAATCAAATTTGTTTAGAACTCACCGAGCGTCAAGTTGTACAAAATATTAATCAATGCAAGACACAAATTGAGCTTTTACGCAGGGAAGGAATAACTTTAGCGTTAGATGATTTCGGCACCGGTTATTCCTCTATTACTTATCTTTTGGATTTACCATTTGATGTGTTAAAAATAGATCGAATTCTTATTGCCGATATTGATAAAAACACCAGAAACCAAGCCTTAGTTGCCGGTATTGTAGAAATGGCGCATCGGTTAGATATGAAAGTTGTGGCGGAAGGGATTGAGAGTAACTGCGAAAAAGATGCCGCTATTAACCTTGGTTGCGATTTTCTCCAAGGATTTTTCTATTCAGGCCCAATGCCTCTAGAAGAGGCTCTATTGTTTTTTCAGTTAAAAAAATAAGGTTGCGATTGTGTTTAATAACCTCTGAGTTATTCAGAGGTTATGCCTGTCATGTAGATTGTTAATGACTGAAAAAAAACTCTTAAGGCTGCATTCACATCTTCTGGAATAACAGATTCGTCAGGATGATGACTGAGTCCTCGCGGACTTCTTAAAAATAACATCGCCATCGGACAAATCTCTGCCATTGCCATGGCATCATGCCCTGCACCAGACGGTAAATAACGAATGGGCAAGCGACTCATGAAAACCGTATCAATGGCTTGGGCAAACACTTCTTGAAAACTCTGTTCACACATCACGGCCGCGGCACGGTGAGTATGACTCCAGCTTAATTCTAAGTTTCTTCGTCCGGCGATGACTTCACTGGTGTCGTTGATGGTTTCAATCACTTGATCACGCAACTGATCATTTTGCGAACGTACATCCAGCGATAGTAGTGTTTGGCCTGAAATGACATTAACTGCACCGGGTTTGGTAAACATCTGCCCAACGGTCGCAACTAAATCACCACCAACGGTGTTAGCGATTTTTTCAATGGCGAGGGTTATTTCTGCGGCACCGCATAAGCTGTCGCGACGTAAATTCATGGGCGTAGTACCGGCGTGACCGGCCTGACCTTTTAGCTGAATGCTCGCGCGTCTTGCACCGGCAATACCCGTAACAATACCAACGGGTAAGTCTTCGGCCTCTAATACCGGGCCTTGCTCAATGTGTAATTCCCAAAATCCTAACACTTTCTCGGAATTTAATTTGGCATTCGCGCATTGCTCTGGATCTAAACCAAAGTTTTTAAGCGCTTGTGCCATGGAAATGCCGTCTTCATCGGTAACGGATAACCAATCGTCTTGCCATAAACCCGCCAGCGCTTTTGAGCCGATCAATGTGGTGCCAAATCGAGTGCCTTCTTCGTCGCAAAAACCGACGATTTCGATCGCATGATCAAAGCGAATATGTTTTTCGTTTAATTCGCTAACAAGTTCAATCGCCGATAAAACACCGAGAATACCGTCGTAGCGTCCCGCGTAAGGAACCGTATCAAGGTGGGAACCTAATATTAACGCCGGTGCTTTTGGCAAGTTACCTTCGTATCGCCCCCAAACATTACCGACTTGATCTTGCCATGTGCTCATGCCCGCGGCATTCATCCAGTCGGCCACTTGTTGATTAGCGAGTTGGTGTTCTGGCGTTAAATACGCGCGAAGAACTCCATCTTTTAAGGCAGAAAATCCCGCTAAGAGGTCACAACGTTCCAGTAATCGTTTACACGCAGACTGACTGTCGAAGTCGCTCAATAATTGTTGCGACATAAATTCTTTACCCATAAACCACAAGCGCAGCGTCAATGCCAGCACCGGGCGTTAATTGATGACCAGATATTCGTAAACAATTTTCAAGAGCAGCAAGAGTAGTCAGTACAGTGTCTTTGCGCGCGTTATACCCCATGGTGCCAATGCGCCAGATTTTGCCAGCAAGTGGACCAAATGAGGTGCCGATTTCGATGCAAAAATCCAACAGCATTTGTTTGCGAATGGCTTCACCGTCAACACCCGGTGGAATTACCACGCCAACCACATTCGACATTTTATGATTTAAATCACCGAATAATTCGAGATTCATGGCGGCTAAACCTTTGTACATGGCTTGGCCGTGCAATTCGTGACGGGCAATGCAGTTATCCAATCCTTCTTGCAAAACAATACGCGCGCATTCACGAGCACCGTAGAGCATGGTGGTTGCTTCGGTATGGTGGTTTAAACGCTCTTCGCCCCAGTAATCTAATATCATCGGTAAATCAAAATAATTCGAGCGAATGCGATCACCGCTGCCTTCAATATGATGAGATGCTTTAATTCCCGATTCTACGTGGTGGCGTTTACGAACGTGTTCGACGAATTTTTCGCTAAGGGTAATTGGGCCGCTGCCAGACGGGCCACCCAGACATTTTTGTAAACCACAAGAAACAGCGTCAATTTGCCAATCGTCGGTTAATAATGTGTTGCCAACAATCGACGCGGTTGCATCGCAATATAAAAGCACACCGTGGTCGTGACAGATTTTTCCAATCTCTTCGAGTGGCTGCAACATGGTGGTCGAGGTATCGCCCTGCACCAACGCTAAAAGCGTAGGTTTAATGCTTTTTATGGCAATTTCTATTTCGTTGGGTGTAAATACTTCGCCCCATGCTTTTTCGATGACATAAACGTCAGCACCGCAGCGCTCGGCAATTTCTTTTAATAAATGCCCAAAACGGCCAAAGACTGGAATTAATACCTTATCACCCGGCGTAATGGCAGATACCAAACAGGCTTCGATGGCAGCGCGTGAGGTGCCATCAATTAATAAAGTCCATCGGTTTTGTGTAACGAAAATATCGCGATACAGCGACATGGTTTCGTTCATGTACGCGGTCATGGCAGGATCATACTGGCCCACAAGCTGCGCCGACATGGCTCTTAATACGCGCGGGTCGGCGTTAATTGGTCCCGGCCCCATTAATAATCGAGCGGGAGGATTTATTTGGTCGTGTTTTTTACTATCGAACATCGTAATTACCTTTTAACTCACGCTTAAAACAGCGTTAAAGCCACTTGAATTAACATGCGCACGCCGGTGATTGCTAAAACAATTGCGAAGATTTTTTTCAACAGAGCACCATCCAATTTGGAACCCAATTTCGCGCCAACCGGTGCAAACAAAACGGTCAAAGGCACAATGGCAACTAAGCCCGGCAGGTTTACCAAACCAAAGGTATATTCCGGCGCATTTTCGGGTGTTTGACCTTGCAAAAGCATCATTAGGGCACCGGGCAATGCAATTAAAAATCCGAAGGCAGCCGCCGTACCAACTGCACGATGGGCAGCAACATTGAACGCTGTTAAGGTAGGTACACCAAGAGTACCGCCGCCAATGCCGACCATCACCGAGAAAAAGCCAATCAAAGAGGCAATAACACTCTGGCCCGGTTTTCCCGGAAGACTTTCGGCCAAGGGTTTTGCTTTGGCCCGAAACAGCATGTTAAGCGAAACTAAAACCGCCATAACACCAAATAAAATACTGAAAATATGGCCATTAACAATGGTGACCAGATAACTGCCACAAAGCACGCCTAATATCATGAACGGCGCCCAGCGTTTAAGCAGATCCCAATCGACATTACCTTTGGTGTTGTGCGCACGAATGGACGAGATAGAAGTAGGAATAATGGTCGCCAAAGATGTGCCGGTTGCAACCACCATGGCTGTTGCCGGATCAATACCCAAGCCTTGGAAAACAAAGTAAAGCACGGGCACAATTACAATTCCACCGCCAACACCTAACAGGCCGGCTAGAATTCCCGCAAAAATACCTGTAAAAATTAACGCGATAAAAACCGGTAGTAATTCAGAAAACTGTTCCACAGAAAACTCGTTTTAAAAAATGGATAAATTAACAATTGGGCCGGTGTTGTTTCAAAAAAACACAAAAGTGTATTTTTCTAAAAGAACACCGAACGATACTAAAGGAAACTCTGATTAACCCAGCGTTTCCAGCGACACAGTGATGTGCCGCTAATTTCAAGAACTGTACGTGATTGAAATTGTGAAGAAATTGAAAATGGCATTTTCAATTTCTGTTCTCGATTAAATCAGAGATGAGTTAATCGGAGGTTCCTAAAGATGCTGATAAAAACTTTTGACGCTGAACATTTGGCTATCGAATCAACACTTAAAAATCAACTCGATAGCGCAGGCAAAAATGAATAATTAAACATTCGCCCAAAGGCCAGCACCGTCACTGCGCGGATCGGTGGCGACTTGTAAATCGCCGTTTTCCGATAAAATAATACCGCCAGCATGACCCATCATTTCGATTTGACTTGGTACTTCAGCAACTTCGTGGCCTAACTTAGTTAAATCTCCGGCAATTTCGTCGGCCAGGTTTTTTTCTAATTTAAGGTTGTTACTAACATCACCCCAAGTACGGCCAAGCAACCAACGATCTTTAGCGATAGCATCTTCAAGTGATAAACCATCATAGATATGACGAGTAAATAAGGCCGCTTGAGTTTGTGGCTGACCTTCGCCACCCATGGTGCCGTAGCTGAAACGTCGGCCATCGTCGAGCAACGCAAATGCAGGATTTAACGTATGCAACGGTTTTGCGTTTGGTGTTAAGTGATTGTGATGATCTTTATTTAAATTAAAACTCAAACCACGGTTATTCCACACCAAACCTAAATCAGGAATGACCAAACCACTGCCAAATTCCCAATAAATACTTTGAATAAACGACACCATAGTACCGTCTTGGTCGAGCGCACCCATCCAAATGGTATCGCCGTGTTCGGCAGGTCGTGGCCATTCTAATGCACGGTTACTGTCAATGGATTTAGCCAACACATCTAATGAGCTGGAATCTAAAAATTCTTGTGCCGATTTTTTCATGCGTGCGCGATCACACACAAAACTATCGCGAATTAAAAACGCTTGCTTAGTACATTCAACAATATGATGCACACGCTCGGCTTCGCTCCAACTTTCTTTATACACTCGGTCGTACAGCGCCAAAATAATTAACGACGCCAAACCTTGCGTGGGTGCGACCATATTAAATAAATGGCCTTTCGAGGTTTTGGTGGTTAAAGGGGTAAGCGCCTCGGCTTTAAATGCCGCTAAGTCTTCACGAGTAATTGGGCTGTCTTGTTTGTCTAATTCTTTAGCAATGGTATTGGCAATATCACCTTGGTAAAAATCCATCAAACCAAGATCAGCAACCGTTAAGTGATCGATCATGTCGGCGAGATTTTTATTCACCAAGGTTTTACCCGCGGTTAGGGTTTTACCATTGTCTAAATAAAGCTCGTTAAACGCTTTAAAACCGTTTAACTCGTCAAAGGTTTTTTCCGATGCAGCTTGGAGGCTTTCGGTAATTTTAATGCCGTTTGCAGCCAAGTCTTTGGCCGGGCCTAATAAACGCGAGAGCGGTAAAGATTTTTTGCCGCCAAAAATATCGCGTACCAAATGCCAACCGGCGATGGTGCCTGCTTGGGTGATTGCCGCCAAACCACCACGGTTTGGAATACTGTCTAACGATTTTTGCGCTAATAATTCTTGATAACGGCCAATGGTTGCCAGGCTACCGGAGCTGCCACAGGCATCAATGGCAACGGGTTTATCACCGGGCTTTTGCACAATCCAAAAACCATCGCCACCGAGACTGTTCATGTGTGGATAAACAACGGCAATGGCAGCTGCGGCTGCAACCATTGCATCGACGGCGCTGCCGCCTTCTTTTAACACCGATAATCCAACTTCCGCTGCTTGTGCATGTGGAGCGGTAAACGCAACCTTAGCCATAATCTAATCCAATAATTCTGGTAATCTTTTTATTAAACGTTGCCAATATTTTTAAAAAATACGCCGTGTTTATTTGGTGTATTTTTGTGCTTCTGTAATGTTGATATTATTTAAACGCTGATGTAAGAGACGATGCCTCTAGATGTTTTATCAACGCCAACAAATCTCTGTCACCACCCTGTTTGGTCATTACCGACAATCCCCAAGCACAGTTATCGCTTTGTAGATACGGCAAGCTTACCTGCACAGATTTAGATAAACCGGCGATGGCCGTTAAACCCATTAACTGATTGCGGTATTCGTTCATAACTTCCGCTGGAGTATCGAGCAAAGGTGCAGCGCCCGGTGCGGTTGGTAGAATCACGCAGGTGTTATCGAGCAAAAATTCTTGTTGAGCGTATTCTAAAAACGCTAAAGCTTGTTGTTCGGCGGCTTCTTTTTGTTCAATCGTGATGGTTTGGCACCACAACAAACGCTCGGTAATGTCAGGGGCAAATTCCGGCTGATAGGTTTCAATCCATTCGCCGTGCTCGCGCCAAATTTCAAAACCTTGCAGTACTCGGAATGCGGCGCTGGCCTTTGCCGTAATCTCAGTTGGCAAAGGTTTTACGTCTATGCGTTCAAACACATTGGCTGCTTTTAGCTCGGTGGTTAATGCAGGTACAAGCTCCAACCAAGCCGTTAGGTTCTCCGGTAACAGAACAACACAATTGCTCAAGGTGCTAATTGTTGACTGCTTCGGCAACAATACATCTGCCACCCTTGCAAGGGTGTCAAAGTCGCGCGTAAGCCAACCGACCGTATCAAACCGTGGCGACAAACCCACCAAGTGCTCAACGCTGATGACGCCGTGCGACGGACGAATTCCATACAAACCATTGTAGCTAGCCGGAACTCGCACCGAGCCGCCGGTATCGGTACCCAAGCCAATATCTACCGCCGAATTAGCCGTAGTAATTGCCGAACCTGAGCTTGAACCACCAGGAACACGACGTGCATCCAGAGCGTTAGCAGGTGTTCCGTAGTGAACATTTACACCGTTTAGACTGTAGGCGATTTCATCGGTGAGCGTTTTTGCTCGAAGCTGAGCCCCAGCCTCTATTAATGCTTTTACAACCGGAGAAGTGGCCTTAGGAATTGGATGCGTGGCCAACCAGTCTGGGTTGCCCGCCGAAGTCGGCAGACCGGCAATATGAAACAAATCTTTTACACCCAAACGCAAACCCGATAAGGCTCCGGCAGCCGGTACGCAATCCGGTACGGTGATACCTTGGCAGTCAAATAGGATTTCAGGGAGATTTTGAGTCATAGTGAGTTACGCAAATTTCTTCAAGCAAAACGCTGTTACATCGTATCAATTGACGCCAAGCTTGCCATAACCTGACCACTTGATCAATTTTTTAATCGAAACGATCCGTTCAAAACTTTCTCGCTAAGAGAATAGATGTTAAAGACAATAAAGTTGGATTTAGCTCGGTATCAAGGCCCAAGAACGAGCCGCTTTAAACGACGAACAATGTGAACAGTTAAAGCCACAGAACTTTTGGCTCTTAAAGAGTTGCACTTCAAGAGCCAAGAACATGACACGCTATTGAGCAACCGCGTCGATTTCGGCCAACCACTTTTGTTGCTCGGCTTCAGAGATAAAGCTCGCCAAGAAGCTGTTTTTAGCCAGTGCAACAATCTGCTCTGCGCTCGGTGACAAAGCTTCATCAACGGCAATAAAGTTTTGATTCATGTAACCGCCAAAGTACGCGGGATCATCAGAGTTGATCATCACGCGAATGCCGCGATCAAGCAGCGTTAGTAGCGGGTGTTTCGCCATGTCGTCATAAACACACAAACGCACATTCGATAATGGGCAGACGGTGAGCGCCATGTTCTCGTCGGTAACGCGCTGCATTAGGGTCTCACTTTCGGTGATGCGAACACCATGATCAATACGATCAATGTTTAGTAAATCTAATGCTTGCTCAATGTAATCTGCTGGACCTTCTTCACCGGCATGAGCAACCAAGCGCAAGCCCGCTTCTTTGGCTTTGGCAAATACATTGGTGAACAACTGTGGTGGGAAGTCTTTTTCCGATGAATCCAAACCAACACCCTGAATTAAATGCAACCAAGGTTGTGCTTGTTCCCAGGTTTGCAGCGCGTCAGCTTCAGGAAGATGACGCAAGAAACACATAATCAATTGACTGCTAATGCCCAGTTTTTCTTGGCCTGCTTTTAAGGCATCGTCGATACCTTGAATAACTTCGCCAAATTCAATACCACGACTGGTATGGCTTTGCGGATCAAAAAAGATTTCGCAGTGAACCACTCGATCTTCAGCGCAGTGTTCAAGATAAGCCCACGTTAAATCGTAGAAATCTTGGCGGGTTTGCAGTACGTCGGTTGCTTGGTAATACAGATCTAAAAACGATTGCAGATCGCTAAAATCATAAAGCGCCGCTAACTCTTCAGCATTCGCGTAAGGCAGTTCGATATTGTTGCGTTTGGCCAGCGCAAAAACCATTTCTGGCTCTAGCGTACCTTCAATGTGCAAATGCAATTCGGCTTTGGGTAATTTTTTTATCAGTTCTAGATTGCTCACGTAAGACTCTCAATATTTAACAATTAGACCCTTTAATGAATTCACCGACGAATTCATTAAAGGACAGAAATAGCCAATGCAATTTCTTATTTTCTGTTTTTAGGTGCTTTGATCTCAGTGGCGGTAATTGCAGCAGTATTAATTTCAGTCACCGCTCACAGGATCATTGCTTTTTATTACTGTTCGGCCTTAACTTCGTAAGGCAATTGGGTTTTGTAGCTGTCCCAATTTTTAACGATGTCATTAACCACGGTGCTACCCACCATGTAAGCGGTCTCTAAAGACAACGCCAAACCTTCGTAGCTTTCGCCTTCGCTGGTTAAGCTTTCGGCGGCGGTTTTGCCGGGTTCTGGAATAGTAAAGTTACTGGCGCTACGCAATACCATTAAGCGATCGTAGTCGGCTTTACCGGCGCGATCTAAATAATAAAGCGATTGAGCTGTGCCGGTATCTTCCATGGCAGAAGACACAAACTCACCCTCGCCATCGCTCCAGTATTTCACCCATTCATTGGCCCAATCGTTAAGAATTTCACCGTGCCAGAAGGTCATAGCAGCAAGGTTATCGCCTTTAAGTACAAACGGTGGTTTTTGCGCATTGGGATATTCGCTGAAATGCTCACGAGTTTTGGCAACCGCAGGATCATCGGGTAATTCAAGATCTTTGGTCATCTCAAAAGCCCAATCGGTGAGATCACCATTAATTTTGAACACCTCGCCTTGGTTTGGTGGACGATTTTCGTCAAAAGGACCTTTAGAAAACAATGGGAAGAAGCCGGTTTTCCAATCCTCAGGAATTTCTCGCGCATCGATCTCGTGACCAAAATCGCCATCAACCAGATACTCAGCCCAAGCCGCCGAACCGATGGATGCATCCGCCGGATCAAAACCGGAAATTCCCGCCACTAACCAATAAGCCTTCGATAGATCAAAACGTGGGTCTAATCCTAATGCCATGATTGCAGAGGTAGATTTCATGGTGCCCATACCGGTGACGATACCCAAAACACCGGTTTCTTCATTCATGTAGATGTCGTGAAATGACTGAGGAAAATCGTATTTAGTATTCAAGCCTTGGCGCTCTTTCCATAACTGGAATTCACCGGCGGTATCGCCCTGATCTTCGCCAATTTCAAACATTGTGACGACTACCACCTTAACTTCTTTGGGTGCAGCAACTTCCGCTTTCGCAGCCGGAGTTTCAGAAGCTTGTGTCGTTTTGGTTTCTGATCCACAAGCGGCGAGGATAGAAGTAGCAAGTACCGCCGTGGCAAACGGCAAACGATGTAAAAATTTCACGGATGGTTTCCTCAAATGTAAACGTTGGTTGCGCAATCGTTGGCGTTTTATTGTAACGGCTCTGAAAGAGAGATAAACCCAAAAGCAAAAAACCAACCAATTGGTCAGCATTTTGCCTTATGGAAACAATTTAACGCAATAACACAACAGAAACACTTTACACGAGTAACAATCACATTCACTCAGTTGTAAGCTGTTATGCAGATTCAACTTAGCTAACCGTTTTACATTCAACATTGATCAGCAAGAACCAATCATCATGACCGAAAACACTCGCGACCTGATCGGCTACGGCCAAAACCCACCGAACCCAAAGTGGCCCAATAACGCTCGCATCGCACTGCAATTTGTTATCAATTACGAAGAAGGTGGTGAAAACTGTATTCTTGATGGCGACCCGGCCTCGGAGAAATTTCTATCCGAAATCGTCGGCGCAGAAGCTTATGTAAATCAGCGCCACATGAGCATGGAATCGATCTACGAATACGGCTCGCGCGCTGGATTTTGGCGCCTACACCGCCTGTTTACCGAACGAAATCTACCGGTAACCGTATTCGGCGTGGCGCAAGCATTAGCAAAGCATCCTGAAGCGGTAGAAGCTATGCTGGAGGCCGATTGGGAAATTGCCAGCCACGGCTTGAAGTGGATTCACTATCAAGATATGGACATCAACAAAGAACGCGCAATGCTTGAACAAGCCGTTGAGATTCATACCAAGGTCACGGGCTCAAGACCACTGGGTTGGTATACCGGCCGCGACAGCCCTAACACGCGCCGTTTAGTCTCAGAATTTGGTGGCTTTAAATACCACGCAGATTCCTACGCCGACGACCTGCCCTACTGGTGCTACGACTTCGAACAGCCTTTGTTGACAGTACCCTACACGCTCGACAGTAATGATATGCGATTTGCAACGCCACAAGGCTTTAACGCTGGTGATCAATTCTTTAATTACCTGAAAGACAGCTTCGATTTTTTATACGAAGAAGGTGAACGTGCGCCGAAAATGCTCAGTATTGGTTTGCATTGCCGCCTTGTGGGTCGTCCTGGTCGAGCCATGGCTTTAAAACGATTTTTAGATTACGTCATGTCTTTTAGCGACGTTTGGGTGTGTAGAAGAATTGATATTGCCAATCATTGGCATACGCATTTTCCAGCAAAATAACGCTAAACACTCAACAGTGAATGATTCACAAAAGTATCAGAAACTCTGATTAACAGAGCGTTTAGAAGTTGGTTGGGCTAAAAAGGATTATATTTGTGTTTTTAAACAGCGCGCACAAACAGTGGCTACTGGCAGGCTTAATGATGTTTGGTTCAGCCACACAAGCGGAAGAAATTAATTCAACCATGACAAAATCAGCCATTTCAACCGAAGCTCTCATCAAAGCGCTTAATTTAGAGCAGCATGTAGAAGGCGGTTATTACCGCCGAACCTACCAATCCGATCAGCGCGACATGGTAAACACCAGCGGCGGTGAACGATTTTTGTTAACGTCCATTTACTACCTGTTAACGAACAAATCTCCTATTGGTCACTGGCACAAGAACCAGTCAGACATACTGCACTTTTTTCACTTGGGCGAACCTATTACCTATTATTTAATTCATCCTGATGGCTCGTTGGAAACCGTAGTAATGGGCAGTGACCCCACCAAAGGACAACAACTTCAATTATTGGTGAAAGGCGGCACATGGAAAGCATCACATTTACGACAAGGTGAATTTGGACTGATCAGTGAAGCGGTATCTCCGGGTTTTGATTTTGCCGATATGCAGCTGGGGTCACGACAAGTATTGCTTGAACAATTTCCTCAACACCAAGAACTTATTCAACAATTTACGCGCGAAAAATAATGAGAAAATTCACGAAAAAATCTATGACATTTCAAACTGGATTGGTAAGAACAACTCTCTCAGCAGCCTGTATTGGACTTTTCTCTTTAGAGACTTTTGCCAGTGATGTTGATCTTATTGTTGAGGGCGATTATGTTGTCACCATGCAAGATGACGACTCAATTATTGAGCAAGGCGCAATCGCAATTAAAGATGGTGTTATTGTAGAAGTCGGAAAAGCCGATAACATTCGCAAAAAATATCAAACCAGTAACATCATTCCCGGCCACGAAAAAGTTCTCATGCCCGGACTCATTAACGGCCACAGCCACAGTGCAATGACGTTATTTCGCGGCATTGCCGATGATCTTGATTTAATGGATTGGTTAACCCAATACATTTTTCCCATCGAAAACAAATTTGTGACGCCTGAGTTTATTAAAACCGGGGCAGAACTCGCCTGTTATGAAATGATTCAGTCGGGTACAACCACCTTTGTGGATATGTATTTTTATCCAGAAGTGATTGCCGATGTTATGGTAGATTGCGGATTAAGAGCCATCATTACCGCACCCATGATTGATACCCCAAGCCCAGGCTTTAAGGGTTGGAATGATTCATTTAGCGCTGGTGAAAAATACGTGCGCCAGTGGCAAAATAAACACCCGCGAATTACTCCGGGGTTTGGCCCTCACGCACCCTACACGGTGATTCCTGAGCACTTAAAACAGGTTGGCGAAGTTGCTAAAAAATTATCGGCGCCGATTTCAATTCATGTTGCCGAAACCAGCGGCGAAACCGATATTATTCAAAGTCAGTATCACAAAACGCCTGTAACTCACGTGCTATCACAGCTGCAAGATAATTGGATTATTGCCGCACACATGGTTCATCCACTGGAATCAGAGTACCCAAGTATGGCAGCCGCTAATCTTGGAGCCATTCATAATCCCACCTCTAACGCAAAACTAGCATCGGGATTATCACCCGTACCAGAAATGCTGAACGCAGGAATTCGCGTTGGTTTGGGTACCGACGGTGCTGCCAGCAATAACAACTTAGACATGTTTGAAGAGATAAGAACCGCGGCGCTTATTCACAAGCTTGAAAGCGGCGATCCTAAAAAGCTACCAGCACTGGATGCTTTAAAATTGGCGACAAAGTACGGCGCAGCCGCAATTGGGTTCGAGAGTAGCATTGGTCAACTAAAAACGGGTTATTCAGCAGACTTAATTCAGTTGGATTTAAGCGAGGCTCGAATTCACCCAATTTACGATATTATTTCACATCTCGTCTATGTAATTGATTCCGATCAAGTGGTAACAACCATCGTAGACGGCAAGGTACTGATGTTAAATAAAGACGTAAAAACGTTAGATGGCCGAAAAATTAAAGAAGAGGCTCAACACAAGGCGAAAGAAATACAACAATACTTGCGAAAACACTAATTAATAGAAAATATCAAGAGCCTCAAAGTCAAACAACCAACGCGTTGTACCACCTCAGTGATGATTTTTAATCACTTCTTGTTGAGGCTCTTTTTTCAATTCGGTACGAATGTGCTGAATCATGTATTTGCTTGCATAAACAACTACAGCACATGTAGCCACTACAACGATAATTCCAGATAAAATAACTGTGTCGAAATACATGATTTAGCTCCTTAGCGATGTAATTTCATTTTTATTGTATAGCTACAAAGTAAAGCAAATTCACCTTTAGCAATTGCCTTAAATCAAGTAAATGTTTGACGAATTATTTTTCTACAAAAATCATTTAATTAAAATCAAATAACCCATTGCTCACGCATAAAATTTCAAACAAAACCTAATAAAAACTATGACCTTTATATAAGAGTAGAGGTTTGGTTAACAACTACAAAGTCAGAAAAATTAATCGTTTCTTTATCAGCTCTTTTATTAATTAAAGGAACCTCTGAGGTACTCTTCTATAAACTAATCAGAAGTTCCATCATATTGATATCAAAATGAATACCGTCTTATCACATTATTTTTCTCCACGAATAACCGAACACTAGCGATTAGCACCATTAATATTCCCTCACGCCATCACCAAAAAAAAGTCTTGTTAGAGCTATTTTTATAACCGCCAGTTGATTCAAATCAATCTATACAATTCCTTGATGATTAGAGTTGGCGGCCGGTTGATACAGGCCAAATGATTTTTTTCGTTTTGTTTTTAAGTAAGCAAAACCAAACATCGGCGGTATCGATAGTAGTTACTGATATTTGGTGAGAAAAAGATAAACATAACATGAGAGAAAATGGTTTTATGCCTGCGTTCACTCCTCCCAAAGCAGACCTGCTTGCTAGACTCAGCACGTGCCCAACGTTACAGGTGCCTTATCCGCCCATTGAAACGTTTAAAGAATTGGAATTTCAGGCGGAAGATCTTGAAAAGCACTTAAGAGCTTCTCAGTCTTTCGCCATCCATCTACACATTCCTTTTTGCAAAGAGCTTTGCAATTATTGTAATTGCAATATTGTGGTCACTCGACAATACGGTTTGGCGGCGCAATATGCCGACTATTTAAAACAAGAAATCCAGTGGTACGGTCAAATCATCAAGGGAATGAGCCAAAAACGACTACCGCCGAAGCAAATTTATTTTGGCGGCGGCACTCCGACCTTTCTGTTAGCCGATGATTTACGACGAGTTACTTACGAAATTGAAAACTCCTTTGGCGTATCACACGCTGTAGATCGAGATTATTGCATTGAAACCGATCCAAGAACGGTAGATACAGAGCTCGTCAGTCTTGTTAAAAGCTTGGGATTTAACCGCATTCATTTTGGTGTTGAAGATTTTAGTACACAGGTTCAGCAAGTCATTAATCGAAAATACACCTTCGAAAAACTGAAACAATCAACCTCAGATGTTCGCTCGCAAGGCATTCAATCCGTCAGTTTCGACGTTACCTTTGGATTACCACAACAGAGCTTGGGCTCATTTATGAGCAGCCTAAAACAACTGTTAAAACTGTCGCCCTCACGAGTTGTTCTGCGTAAATATCACCACAATCCCAAAATATTTACCTCACAATCGCTGATTGATATCGAATCAGTTCCCGAAGATAAAACCGTTATGGAAATGCGCACCTTTGCCATCAACCATCTTCAAAGTAGCGGTTATTGCGCAATTGGCCCCGATTGCTTCGTTAGCAACGATGACCCCTTGTGCGATGCAACCAAAAGTGGTCGTCTACAATGGACTCAACATGGCTATGTTCCAGACGTTGCCGATACCGTCATTGGTTTTGGATTGTCGGCGATATCCAGTACGCCATCAGCCGTTTGGCAAAACCAGTTGGGTTTACGTGACTATACCCGCCAAGTGAGAAGCTACGGACACTCGGTTTATCGCGGTACGGAACTGTCGGTCGATGATCAAATAAGAAAAGAAATCACTCAACGCTTACTGTGTAATTTAGAAGTGAATAAAGAAGAGTTTGAAAGCCGCTGGAAAACCAGTTTCGACCATTATTTTGCAAAAGAATTATCTAATTTAGAACAAGAGTTTGGGCAACAAATGGTAATCAGTAATCAGCAAAAACTAAGATTAACACCAAGCGGTCAATGGTTTGCCAATCAATTGGCTTCCTACTTCAGACGTGCGGGCTAATAAGCCCGCATTTCATACCGATGTTCCCTGCTATATAGTCTATTGTTATTGCAGTAAAAATAAACAAATTGAATTTTTGAGCTGTTGATCGAATAAAAAATTTATTGATTATTACCAAGGAAGCTAAGTTTTGCGCAAAGAAGGCGTATTTGTAAATTCTCACGCCTCGAAGCTATCGACCTATCTCCCTCAATAACGTATATTGCTGATATAGCAACCTTAAACTATGCACTCAGATCAAAAGTCCTGTAGAATTTCAACAAGATAAGCCCGGTAGGAAAGTTACCTATGACTGTTACCTCATATGTACGATGCAGTAACTGCGCTGTAAGTAAGTTTTGTCTGCCTCACACCCTGTCCAACGATGATATTGGCCAACTAGAAGGTGTGGTGCAACAAAAGCGTGTACTCCATGCGGGTGAGACCCTTTATCATACCGGTGATCATTTCGAAGGGTTGTTCGCCATTAGCTCAGGCAGCTTCAAATCGGTGGTAATTGCAACCAATGGCGATAGCCAAATCACCGAGTTTTCATTCCCTGGTGAAATTTTAGGCTTTGATGCCTATCACGGTAAAACTCACAACAGCTTTGCAGAAGCGCTAGAAACCAGCAGCGTTTGCTTTTTGCCGCAAGCACAACTCGACAATTTGTCACAAAAAGTTCCTGCGCTTCAGCAGCAACTGTACAACCTATTCTCCGCCGAGATTCAAAGCAATAACGAATTCCTATTGATGATGGGCAAGCGCTCCGCAGAAGATCGCCTAGCAGCGCTGTTAATCAACATTTCTAGTCGTTACTCACAACGCGGATATTCTGCAACGCACTTCCGTCTTTCTATGTCGCGTACAGATATCGCCAACTACCTTGGCCTTACTATTGAAACCGTAAGCCGACTTATTCGCAGGTTCCAAAAAGAAAGCCTTATTGAAGTTGCCCAGCGTGACATCACCATTATTGACCTTGTAGGATTAAGTGAGCTAGCTGGCACACACTGCTCCTACGACCAAAAAGTGGCGAGTGCTGAATAACACAAATTTATACTTCGCTTTGAATTGTGATGAGTATTTAAAGCGGTTTGTCTACACGTATTCCCACATTAGATTACCTTCTACCGATCTCGGTCGGTAGAAAAGCTCCTCTTAGTTCTGCAACACTTTCTAATCCCGAAGCATTTTCTCATCAAAAAGCACCGTCAATAAATTCTTATTCGTAACGATTTATTACTTAGAACAATTCCACGTTAAAATAACTTGGTATTGCTTTTAAAGAATCATTGAGCCTTCTAAAAATACCGAATTCCTTGGCCAAAAATGTTCGCAAAACATATCAAAAAAACTTTTTTTATTTAATATAAAAATCTGAACAGCCTTACAAATTTTCAATTATAAATATAGAAAAACAAGAATGTAGAATCAGTTGTAATCTTAGATAACTTTGCCGTAAGTAACTATTCACAAACTTAATTAAAATCAACTACATTACAAACAGCGATCAAATTAACAAAATTCCGCCAAACAACTCACAAAAAACTACCCATTCGATTTAATCAACCGACTAAAACACTCAACACCACCAATTAAACCTGTACTTAACAATCTATTCGTATACAGCAATTAGGGCATTGAGTTAAATCAATCTTAAAAATTAGATATTTGACGGGAAACAAACTATCAATCAACGGTCATTGCGAACAGGGCCGAAAGTCTTTGGTAAATGCCTTACAGCTTCATCCTCATTTCAGTAATTGCGGCCCGTTCAGTTTGTTGCTTAGCTTTGCATTAGTCCCGCTCGGGTTCTTAACCTATCTCTCCGCGTTAACTTCGACGAGTTTTTTAAGGCAGAAAAAAACCCAACATCGTGGAGCTTTTTAAAATTCTATGGTGGTGAGGGAGGGAGGGACTTACAGCGATTTCGTCATTTCCGTCCGTATCCAACAGAGATAGGCGCCAACTCGCTACAGTTGAATGAATTTAACAAGGCTGTATGCACCTGCAACCCTCGATCAGGTCAACTATTAATCATCAAACACATAATCATCAAACACAGAGCAACAATGGTTCTTTCAAAATCCTTTCGACCAAAGCCCACAGATCCGTTACAGTGTAACGCGATTTAGCTTAGGGGCTTCACCGTGGATAAAACCGCAACACAACGACAACAACGCTACCGGGAACAGATAACCAAAGGCGAAAAGAAACGCCTTCAGGTGGTGCTTGATCGAGAAGAAGCCGACAAGCTGATCAATATTTGTGCAGCCGAAGGAATCAGCAAAACCGAGTTTATCAAACGAGCCATTTCACAACATCAAAAACATAATACAAACTCAGCACAAAACAGATAGTTAAAACGGTATAACCAATGCTTCAACGACTTACAAATTCAGGCCCAATGAACGAGGTGCTTGAACTTCAAAGCACATACCTACGTTCAAAACCACTCGAAGATAGAAAATCATTAGGCCAGTTTTTCACCGCACCAGTTGTCGCCAACTATATGGCTTCAATGCTGCACAAGCCCAAGGATAAAAAAGTAAGAGTTCTTGATGCTGGTGCCGGTACGGGAATTTTAACCGTGTCAACGGCTGCTCAACTATTGGAACTGGACTGTAAGTTGGTTCACGCGGTTTTGTATGAACTCGATTCTTCAGTTATCTCGCACCTGAATCAAACCATGAAGTTGATTGAAAACCTTTATCAGTCGAAAAAAGGTCAATTCACTTTTGAAGTTAGAAACAGTGATTTTGTGCTTGATCGACCAGCTAAACTAGAATCATTTGATGTGTCAGTAATCAATCCGCCATACTTCAAATACAATGTTAAAACTTCTCCATATGCAAAAGCCGTAAGTGATTTGTATAGCGGTGATCCTAATATATACGCCTCTTTTATGGCTATTGTTACCGCCAGCCTCAATGAAGGCGGTCAAATGGTGGCAATTACCCCGCGCAGCTTCACCAATGGACTTTACTTCAAAAACTTCAGGGACTACTTATTAGGCGCTACGGCAATCGAATCAATACACATATTCAAACACCGTAACCGTGTTTTCAAAAATGATGCGGATAAGGTTTTACAGGAAAACATTATTTGTAAGTTCGTGAAATCAGCGAACTATGAAACGGTTGAAGTACGTGCAAGTGACTGTGATTCAAGCCTAACCAATACGACCATTCAAAAGTATCCTCTGGAATTAATCGTTGATCGATCAAACGACCAACGCTTGATAAGAATTCCTGAATCACTTATGGAAGCTAAACATCTAAAACAAGCTGAACAACTAGAATCTACTTTCACAGATTCAGGCTACTTCATTTCTACTGGCCCAGTAGTCGAACACCGAACACGAAACTTCATAGTTTCAGCTGATAATCGAAGCAACACCGCACCACTATATAGGCCACATAATGTTACCCCTTATACGGCTTTGTGGACTGGCGAGGACAAGAAAGATGTTCGCTTTGAACTACAAGAACAACATGAAAAGCACATGTTAAAAAACAAAAACTATGTATTGTTGAAACGTTTTTCCTCCAAAGATGAAAAACGGCGCTTAGTATCTGGCGTTTATCTGGCGAAGTATTTTGAAAACCTCGAATTTATTGGATTTGGAAACAAGGTCAATTACATTGGTGTAAAGTCTGGCGAACTGACGAAAAAAGAAGCTTATGGTTTATCGGCTATTTTCAATGGATCATTCTTTGATCGTTACTTTAGGTGCATATCTGGCAACACCCAAGTGAATGCAACTGAAATCCGTGTAATGCGCTTCCCAACTCGCGACCAAGTTAGAACCATTGGTGAAGAAGTTTTGAAGCTCAAAGCTTTTGACGCAGACAAGAACAACACAATTGTTAATCGAGTTTTAAAGATCAAAGACACCGTTTAAGGAATAGCACCTTGGAATTCACAGAAGAACAACAAACCAAGCTTGGTCAAGCTAAAGAGATACTTCAAGAACTGGGACTACCACCCGCGCAATACAATGACCGTTCAGCATGGGTATTTTTGGCATTGGCGAACATTAAGCCTGATGAAGCATGGGAAAGTACAACTGCGCCATTATTACCAACTTATGTGATTATGGATTTTATACGCAATCATTACGGCAAGGACTACAAACCCAACAGCCGCGAGACGATAAGAAGACAAACTCTTCACCAATTTGAACAGGCTCGAATCATTGACCGCAACCGTGACGACCCAACACGCCCAACCAATAGCAAAGACAATAACTATTCTTTGAATCAACCAATCATCGACATATTGAAGGCTTATCCTAACGCTGATTGGAAGCAACAAATTGAAGTTTTCAAACAAGCAGTTCCCGAACTTCAAGCTCAGTACGAGCGCAGTCTACAAAAACACCAAATTCCCATTACCTTACCCAATGGCGATATAATCAAGCTATCACCCGGAAAGCACAACCAGCTTCATGCAGACATTGTGCATGATTTCTGCTCCCGGTTTATTGGTGAAGGAGGACGCCTTCTGTATATCGGTGACACTGCCAGTAGTCGCAAGGAGGGCGGGAAACTGATGTATTTGGAATCTAACTATCTGGAAAGCTTAGGTGTACCGCCGATGTCACATGACAAACTACCGGATGTTGTTGTGTACGACGAAAAAAGGGAATGGTTATTTTTAATCGAAGCCGTTACAAGCCATGGACCGGTATCACCCAAACGATGGCTTGAGCTTGAACAAAATTTCAGAAATTGCAAAGTCGGCTTGGTATATGTGACAGCTTTTCCAGACCGTGTAGAGTTTCGAAAAAATGCAGCTGACATAGCTTGGGAAACTGAGGTCTGGATAGCAAAAAATCCAGACCACATGATCCACTTTAATGGGGATCGATTTTTAGGCCCACACCCAAACAAATAGCTTTGGACAAAGTATGACCACCCTTCTAGAAACACAACAAAATATACAGACTGAAATAGTAGAAGCAAGAAGAACAATAAAAACAGACGACTATTCAATGTCAATTGGAGAGTTAATAAACTTATATAAAGACGGAGAAATTACTCTTGACCCAGCATTTCAACGACTTTTTAGATGGGAACGTGAACAAAAAACAAAGCTTGTTGAGTCAATTTTAATTGGCATACCTGTACCAGGAATTTTTGTGGCTCAAAAAACAGATGGCACTTGGCATGTGGTAGACGGAGTCCAGCGGCTTTCTACAATTTTTCAACTAGTTGGTGAACTAAAAGAACATGATCCATTAAAGTTAACATATTGCAAATACATCCCCTCGCTAGAAAATAAAGTTTGGGGAGAACTTCCAACATCGACACAAAGAGAATTTAAAAAGTCAAAAATTAGAGTCAATATTATATTGACTGAAAATAGTGATGAAGCACAGTATGAACTATTTCAGCGATTGAATACTGGTGGAACCGAACTGTCTGAGCAAGAAGTCAGGAACTGTTTAATGCTGATGATTCAACCGAAATTTTACGAAAAAATTAATACACTTAAAAACTATAAAAATTATTTAGAATGTATTAATTCGATAAAAGAGCACCAGCTAAAAAAAGAATTCCACATGGAGCTAATTCTGCGAATGATTATTGGCTTTGAAGGCAAGACCGATTTCAGAAAATATGAGCCGATAAATAAATCGTCGATAAGTGACTTTATAGATCAAGAAACAATAAGGCTTATGGATAGCTTTGATATCGATTCTTTCGAATCAATTTTTAACAGAACTTTTGACAAATTAAAATCGGTACTTGGCGAATCTGCTTTTAAAAAATTTGATACAAAACGCAGTTCATTTTCCGGTCCGTTTAACGTCAGTGTATTTGAAATGATTACCTCAGGATTTGCCAAGAATATAGACTCTGTAGAAAACATTGGAAATTCAGAGGTTCGAGAAAAAATTGAAAAAATTTATTCTATCACAGACATACAAGAATCTCTCGCACGAGGAATAAAACCAATCAAGCGGTTCAAAGAATTAACAAGCTTTTCGAGAAAGTACTTCAAATAATCATGAAAAATGACGATTTAATAGAAAGAATCGAATCTGATTTAGGTTGGAGAAAAAAAGAAGTTTCAAATCTACTTCTTCTTGAAAACGAGGACAATCAGCTACTAATAATAAAATCCACCTTGTTATTACTATATTCACACTGGGAGGGCTTTGTAAAAAATGCCTGTAAAACTTATCTCGAATACGTCTCAAACAAGAAAATTAGCACGAATATCCTTACGGATAACTTTCAAGCAATCGCACTAAAAGGGAAAATTCAAGAACTTTACAAATCAGGAGAAACATTAACACTTGCTAATGAACTTGCTTTCATGCAAAACATCAACGGAACAAAAGCTAAAATATTTTCTGTAAAAAATAACTTCTCAAAATTAGAAAAAGACAAAACAATAATCAATACAAAAAACAATTTAAGCTTTAAAGTCTTTAAGTCAATATTAACGATAATAGGGATAGATTACTCAGACAGCATTGACACAAAATGTGCTTTTATCGATGAAAAATTATTGGGTAATCGTAACAAAATCGCTCACGGCAACAGAATTGAAAACAGTGATGAAGGCTTATATTTAAGTATCAATGAATTAAAAGAAGTTAAAGAACTTATATTTTATTTAATGGATACACTTTCTGAGGATTTGATGTTTTTTGCAGAAAATGAACTTTATTTCAACTCCAACCAAGAAAGAACCAAAGTATACTTGCAAGAAAAATCTGAAAACATTAGGCGTAAGCTATCTAACCCTCATTTATGAAAATAGCTTTTACTACACGAAAATCACTACCAAGTAAATTTCTTGGAATATTATTTTCCTCCAAGAATTGTACTAATAATCTCCAGATTGCTTCGGCCCTTTGGGCTGCGCCGCCTTTGGCGTCTTGTCGCAAATACTTTGTATTTGCTCGAACCGCTCGGGTTCTCACCCTCTCTCACCGCGCTAGTCTTGGCGGATATTCTCGAGAATAAAAAAAGCCCCAACATCGTGAAGCTTTTTAAATTTGGATTTGATTGTCGGTCGGGATTAATCAAAACAATCTTCGGATTGTTTTGACCCTTTGGGCTGCGCCGCCTTTGGCGTCTTGTCGCAAATACTTTGTATTTGCTCGAACCGCTCGGGTTCTCACCCTCT